>JBICHZ010000101.1:0-10884 GCA_043101355.1 Rhodopirellula sp. JB044 | reverse complement strand
TGAGATCCGTTCAGAAACCGGCGGAACAGTCGATGTGCAGCCGCAATTGGTCGACGCCAATTGGGAGGCAACGCAAGACGCGAGCGTCGAGCCGGTGGAATCCGGCGTTTACCGGGTCAAAGTCGCCAAAGGAGGCAGCGTCCTGTTCTGGCCAAACGACCAACCCAAACCGAACCCTGAAATTCGCATCGACGACACGGAACAACCGTCGTATTCGTTCGGTTTGTCTGCGAAACGCGAATAAGCGTGCGTGCATCGCAGGCACTGGCGTGTTCTTCACGAACAGCAGCGTGCGTGAACACGCTGCGATATACAAACCGCGATACTATTCTCAGCGCCTCGTCGCGTCCTTACTTCACTGCGTCCTTACTTCACTGCGTCTTTACTTCACTGCGTCTTTACTTCACTGCGTCCTTACTTCACCGGCCAATCGTCAGTTCGGAATGACGACGCCGGCAAGCCTTCTTTGTTGGACAAATTCGGCATGTCGCCGCTGCCCCAAGCATACCGAACGGAAACGGGGTCAGAAACCTTTTCGCTGCTGACCACGACGGTGTCGCCGTCGATGCCCGCGTTCGCTTCCACGAAGTTTTGATCTTCGCCCGCGATCGTGAAGTGTGTCAACTCTTTTCCGTCGCGGGTCGTCAGCCCACTGCCGGTGCCGGTGAACTCGACACGAACGGAACGACCGTCAATCGAATGGCTCTTGTAAAGCGGTCCGGAGTCAACGATGTCGGACATCCCGTAATCGCGGGCCAGGGCGAGTTTCGCGAGTCGTTCACCAACCGGTTTCTTCTCTTTGGGGTGAATATTGGTGAAGTCGCCGATATCCATCGTGACCACCATCCCGGTCTTCGGAACGGACAACGCCATCGTTTGAGCTTCACGCAGGAACGCCGTGCTCATGGGGTTGGTTTTGTACGCGAAAGGTGCGATTTGAACGAAGTAGAACGGGTAATCGCCGCGTCCCCAACGCTGCCGCCAATCCTCGATCATCGCCGGGAACAGTGTGCGATACTGCACCGGATTCTTGACGTTCGATTCACCTTGGTACCAAACCACACCTCGAAATGCGAACGGGATCAACGGGCGAACCATGCCGTTGTACAGCACACTCGGCGTTCGCTGATTGAGGGCTTTCGGTTTCGCTTGACCGCGGTTGAATGTCGTTCCGGATTGTTCAGCGATTGCAGGCAAACCATCGAGAACCTCGTTGAATTCGGGGAACTGCTTGCGAAGCACTTCGGGGCTCACCCACGCCTCGGCACTCGATCCGCCCCAATTGCACGACACCAACCCGATCGGCACATCGAGTTCCTCGTACAACCGTGAACCGAAGAAGTAACCTACCGCACTGAAGTTCAAAACCGATTCGGGAGTGCAGACGTTCCACGTCGTTTGCACATCGTCCTGCCCCTCCAGGGCGATCTTCGCAGGGATTTCGCAGAACCGGAGCCGTGGATGATCGGCTTTCGCGACATCTTCGGCAAAGTGATCGACGCCGAACCCACGCATCCGCCACTGCATGTTCGATTGACCGGAACAGACCCACACTTCGCCAACGTAGATATCATTCCACTCGATCCGTTCCCCTGCCGAGGCGATCGACAATTGGAACGGGCCACCGGCGGATGGCGTTTGCACGGACGCTCGCCAATTTCCGGCAGCGTCCGCAACGGTCGTCACGTCATCCTGCGACCAGGACACATCAATGGTCACGGTTTCGCTCGCGGCACTCTTTCCCCACAGAGTGTTGGCGGTCTGTTGCTGCAAAACCATGTGGTCGCCAAAGATGCCAGCCACACTCAAGGGCTGGGTGTCGGCGGCGGTGACACCGGTGATGTGGGTGAAACAAAAAAGCGCACAAGCCAAAGCGGCGTGCATGATTCGGTAACGACAACGCATGAACGGTTTCCTCTGCGGTGTTTCGGGTTGGGAATCGGAGCAAGAGGCATCGAAAAGCGGTGCCATCAAAGCCCCTTTGATCGAACCGGCCGGCTGCTGCATGAAACGGCACGTCCACCAAAATCGTTCCGAATTTCATCTGATCACAGCGGCCGATCCGAACGAGGCTACTCTTTCATATTCCGCCGGGCAAGTTTGTCAGCGTCGGCAAAAAGCGTCCGCGAAACCTCCCGATTCGAATCAACGCTCGCGTTTTCGTCCGCGGCGTGCGCAGCGGTTTGAAGGCAGAGCAGGCACGGCACAATTGAGCCTTTTCGGGAGGCGACGACGGGCTATCGACTGACAGCCAAAATACGGTCGAAATTCAAAACAATTTTTTCGACCGACCTCTTTTGACCGCCAATCACCCCCCACTATTGATCCAAAACACACCGGTTCTCAGAAGCAAGCAAATATCCCAGATGCGCACAAAGCGTGTGCCCTCAAAAAGTCGACCGGCCGACACTGTCGAGGTCGAACTCGTGTGGTGCGTCACGATCAAGAATGAGGATTCAGGGCTATACCGAAACCCGCCAACGGTTTTTCGATTTCATCAGCCGTACCGGGTTAGCGGCGGTTCACCAGACGCCAACCGGGGCGAACGCCCAAACGGCTAAGTTGCATTCGTGATGGCCGCAAAATGTTGTTGTACCTTTTCTCGGGTCGGGCGTTCGATCACTCCTTGTTCGGTCACGATCGCGGCGACCAGCTCCGCCGGCGTCACATCGAACGCGGGGTTGATCACGGACGCCTCACGCGGGACCGCCATCCGGCCTTCCGCGTGAACGGCTGAATTCGCACCGAGCGTGTAACGCACTTCGTCTTCACTGCGTTGCTCGATCGGGATCAGGTCACCCGAATGCAGATCGAGATCGAAGGTGTTCGTCGGCGCCACCACGTAGAACGGCACGTTGTGATAGCGCGCGATCACCGCGAGCGGGTAGGTGCCGATCTTGTTGGCGACGTCGCCGTTTTCCGCGATCCGATCGGAGCCGACGATCACCGCGTCGATCAAACCACGCTGCATCAGACTGCCCGCCATCGAATCGGTGCACACCGTCACGGGGATGCCGGCCTGCGACAATTCCCACGCGGTCAGACGAGCCCCCTGCATCAACGGGCGTGTTTCGTCCGCGTAGACGTTCAATGTGTGACCGTTCTCGTGCAGGTAATAAATCGGGGCGAGGGCGGTGCCGTACTGCGCGGTCGCCAATCCGCCCGCGTTGCAGTGCGTCAACACGGTCTTGGCATCGCGGAGCAACGGGGCGGCGTTCCTTCCCATCGCTCGGCACATTTCGCGATCCTCTTCGTGTATCGCGCGAGCCTCCTCGATCAGACGCCGCGGCAAATCACCGATCGCCGCGTCGTCGGTCGTTTCAATGATCCCTCGCATCCGGTTCAACGCCCAGAACAAGTTCACCGCAGTCGGTCGACTCGTGGCGAGATACTCGATCGCGTCGTAATAGCATTGCCGGATCGCATCAGGACTGCTCGCCGGGTCGGTCGGCGCGAGGGTAACGCCATAGGCGGCCGCGATACCGATCGCCGGAGCCCCACGCACGACGAGCCGCACAATCGCGTCGTGCAACTGCGCCAAATCCGTGCACTCGAGCCGCACCAACTCCGCCGGGATTCGCGTTTGGTCGAGCAGGTCAACCGCAGCAGGAGTCTCACCCGCCGCGGGCCGGTAGCGAATCGTTTCGGCGTCAGTTCTCATTGCTCGACTCATTGCTCGGCGCTCGTCATTGTCTAGACATCTTCAGGCGATGGGACTTCGAACCCTTCGCGGTAATTGCGTGTCAACATCGCGTTGGCCGCATCGTTCCCAGTGTATCGTTCGGATTCGACATCAAAGGTCAACTGCGGTCCGAGCGACAACATGTCGGTTTCCGGATCGACTCCGTTGTCACGCAAATGTTGAAGTGTTCGCTCGAGAGTCGCGGCATCATCGTCTCGAGACGCAAACTTCTCGACCGCCGCAGCGATCGTATCCGGCGACACGCGGTTCTCTTCGCCGAGATAATAAGACGTGTTCCCATGGTGGGCAATCGCCGCCGATAGGTGCCCGCACTTCGCGTCCGCGACCAGGATCGATGCGTCGCGAGCAACAACGGCGTCGATAAAGTTGCTCATGTGAACGTTGTTGAGCGTACCGTTCTCTCGTGAATTATGTGTGAAGGATCGGATCTCCTTCTTGTTCAGATCGAACGCGCGGCACGTTTCGTAACTCGGGCCTTGGATGACGTACCCTTCGCTGCCGTAGAACACGACGCCGATTTTGTTGCCACGTTTCGATCCGAACAGTTCGTTGATCTCTTTGTCGGCGGAGTCATTGACGCTCAGTCCGCGGGTTTCAAATACGATCGTCTTGTCGCCATAGTCATAGATCGACACCTGAGTGTTCGCGGTATCGCCGGCGTCTCGGTATGTGGGATCTTTGCGTTCGGCCTGATACCCCAAACGTCCGGCGTAGGTCAGGATCGACTCGGGATGTCGATCCAACCCGAGTCCCCATCGGGCGATGTCGGTTTGGTGCGGGCCTTGGTTCCCCGAGTCACCGTTACCGTAGTGGCGTTGCCAGTGCCAATCATAGTGGAACCGTTGACGGGTCAGCTTCGGATCGGTGAAGGTCGCCGGGCCGCTCCACATGTCGAAGTCGACGTTGCCGGGAATCGGATAGTTGCCGAGTGGACCGATCGACTTACGCCGCTTGTAACACAACCCGCGAGCCAGGTTGACTTCGCCGATGTTCCCCTCGGCGATGAACTTCATCGCCTCGATGCACGCCAAACTACTGCGGCACTGCGTACCGGTTTGAAACATCCGGCCATACTTCTGCGCAGCGGCGACGAGAGCCCGACCTTCGTGAATATTGTGGCTGATCGGTTTTTCGATGTAGACGTCTTTGCCCGCCTGCATCGCCCAAACGGCGATCATCGCGTGCCAGTGATTCGGCGTGGCACAGGTGACAATTTGCACGTCGTCGCTATCGAGAATTTCGCGAACGTCGCCGACCACACGGGGCCGCGTGCCCTGCATCTTCTCAACCTTGTCGGCCTGCTGCTCGCCGACCTTGGAGTCCACGTCGACCAACACGCGGATGACCGTGCGAGGATCGTGATGGAACCCACCGACGTGTGACATCCCACGACCGGCAACGCCACAAACGGCCACACCCATCGGATCGGAAGGGTCACCCGCCGTCGCGGCGGAAACGCTGTTGTGCACCCCGAGGGCCATGCCCGAGGTGATTGCGGCAGCGGAAGCAGAAAACGCACGTCGGTTAATACGACTCATCAAAGTGATCTCGCGGAGAGAGGAAGGCAGGAGGGAACCGCAGCAGCACGCGGAGGCGGGAAACTAGACCGCTGTATTATGCACACCGGACGCGTAGACGCCAGTGTCACCTTCCCGCTCGACGGCGGAGCACAACCACCAAAACTGAAACAACTGCCCGAGCAAGTGTGTGTTCACCTCCGGCAAAATCAATTCGACCGCGGGAATCCTTCCACGTCGCAGCGCCGCCCGCGATCGTCCGATTGCCGATTGCATCAAATTCGGAATCACCGGAGTGGCAGCCTCCGCGGGCTTCTTTTTCTTCTTTTTCGATGAAGTCGAGCCCGTCGACGCGGACAACGCCGTCGTGTCGGTCGGCGATGCGGCCGCGAAGTCACCTGCGATGTCACCCGCGACGTTCGCCCCCGCTCGCGTCATTTCGATCGGGTCCGTGCGAACCGATTCGACGATCAATTGGGTGACTGCTAGAGAAGGCGTGCCCGAACGATCGACGGAGGTCGTTCCCAAGCCTTCCGTCTCTATCCAGCCTTCCGTCCAGGCCGCCCCGTGTTGCAATCGCGTCGACGTGCGGACGGTCGGATCGAGAACCCGTGACATCCATTCCTGATGCCAACGGCCGATCCCGCCGAGCGACGGGTTCCAGTAAACCAACATCCGGTCGCGCAGTCCTCGCCGCGATTCAAGCAACCGCTGCAATCCGACGTATTGCAGCACCATGTTGTCTTGCAACGGCGACTGGATGAAGTGATCATTCATCGCCGACGCGCCCAACAAAAACTGGATACAGTCGAGCCCTAAAAACGCCGCCGGCAACAACGTCGCGGCGGAGTAAACACCGAAGGGGCCACCCATCATTATCGCAGTGTCAAGCGGGTCCGATCGCGACGCCCCGACAGTCGACTCGCAAGGAGTCACGAATCGTTCCGAGCAGTCGATCTCGGTGGCGATTTTCGACAGACCGCTGCGTTCATGCAAAATAGGGACAATCAACTTTGTCAGCCATCTCGCGTCAGCTTCACCGAGCGATCTGGCGAGTTGGTCGACGCCCTGGCGCAGGAACACATCCGTCGCAACCGATCCGCTGCGGTCTCCCTCATAAAAGTCGATCGGGATCAACGCGTAGCGGTCTTCGGGACTGTGGTGATCCGATTCGTTCGCCGCGAACTCCTGATTCAACCTTCGCAACAAACCTTCAACCGCGTCGTTGTCGATCCCGCTCGATGCGAAATACATCCTCGGCTTGCTGCCGCGTGCCGACCGGGACAACTCATTGTGGAACGGTTCGCAACACGCCCGCATCAACGCATCGGGAGCGAGCAGGCACTCCGGAGATCCGATCACTCCCACTGCATCGAGATGGTCATGCAACCGGTTCGCGACTCGAAAAACTCGTCCCAGCTCCGACCTTTCCCGCAACGCTTCATATTCGATCAGCAGACGTTCGGGCCGATCCAACCCGGACCTCACACGCTGGTCGCTGTGATTCGTCAATTGATGTCGGACCGGTTCGAGTTGCTCGATTTGAGCCCTCAAACAGGACGGCGAAATCTCCCCCGATGCGCCGCTGCGCGAATCGTCACCATTTGACGCGTCGCCGTCTTCTCGCAGTGGCACAAATGCTCCCGCCGGGTCGAAACGCAGCAGGCTCATTCGCGATCTCTCTTGCGGTCAAAAGGTGGTTGGTCGAGAATCCACGCCACGCAAAAATGGTTGACGCCGGATTTTTGTTTCGTTTCGGAACGCATCGTGCGGGCAAACTTCGACGCGATCATGACGCGACAACCGCGAGCATGCTGACGCCTTGAGCGAACGCGCCGACCGGTTTGTCGACCATCGCTGGACTGCCGCCACCGAATCGACGACGCAGATGATGCCACGTCGGGCACTCGTTCGGAAGTGGCTTGCCGCACCATTTACCATTCCCCGGGCCGATCCGAGATTGATGCTGGAACTCATTTCTTCTTATTCGACGTTCGCGATTCTCGTTGCCGCCGTGGTTCACCTGGCCGCGTTCGCGGTCCTGGCGGGGTGGGCACGATCGGACCGCAAACGGATCGCACAAACACTCGAACGGTTCACCGCTGGCTTGCCGCACCGCAGCCGGATGGATTTTCACGTTCACCTGTCTGATCAAATCGAAGCGTTCTTGGCCGACATCAGCGACGTGATGGCACAACCGCTCCGCAGCGCCGACCGGTCTCGGCTCGCCGACCGCATTCGCATTCTCGACGAGCGGCGTGAGTACCTTCACTCGCTGCGATTCGAAACCGCATGGAACGTCGCCCGCACGATGATCGAGGCCTACCCGCTCGCCGGAGTGTTGGGCACGATTCTGGCAATCGGATCGGCTCTCGCGGCCGACGATCAAGCCTCGGTGAACGTGATCGTGACTCGTTTCGGTGACGCCATTTGGAGTACGTTTGCCGGTCTGTCAGCGGCGATCCTGTTGATGCTGATCGGCAGCTTTGTCGAACCCGGCTTTGCCCGTCTGTCCGAAAATCGACTGGGCGTCCGCGAGATGGCGGCCAAGGTCAAACGAGAACTCTCTGTGCTCGAACAATCCGGTGCCGAGGCCCCGAATGAGTCTCGAGACAACGCAGCGACACCCGAGGATGGTACGGCGTGAGCGAGTTGAGCAACGAATCTCCGGCACCGCTCTCGCCATCGCACGCCACACCGGATCGTTCCGCCGGCGACGTTCGGTTGGCGAAAACATGGTGGTCGCGACGAACCCGTTTCCAGTTGACTCCGTTGATGGACCTGCTGCTGATCATCGTGTTCGCACAGTTCCTCGACGTCCGCGAAGCGACTCAGCGGGAAACCGCGTCACTGGAATCCGAACGCGAGAAACTGGTCTATCAAATCCAACGCGAACGCAGCGAGTTGGCGGGCATTCGGGAAGCCTTGCAAAGCCAACACCGCGAACTCGAACGACAACGCGACCAAGCCCGCGCCGCACGCGACGAAGCGGTGTATCAGTCCGAGGCTCGGTTGGCGGAAATGAACGCCGCGATGAGCAAACTCAGCCGCTGGCTCTCGCTCGATGCCCAAACGGAGGCCGCTCCCGACACGGGCTCCGACGCAAGCGAACCAACCAATGAAACCATCGCTGGCCCTCTTTCGGAAGAGTCCAAATCGGATGATCCCGTCGCGACCGCGATCCGGCAAGCCAGCCGTCTGGGCAAGGCCGATCCCGACGCGGTGCTGCGGTTCCTGATCGGACACGCCGAATTGCTCAAACGCGCCGAAATCTGGACCGTCCACGCGTCCGACAACGGTGGCATCGTGTTCATGGCAGACGACCAACGCGAGACTTTTCGATTGGAACGGCGATCGCAATCCGACCGGACCGATGAGGTCGCCGACCGACTCTTCGCCTCCTACAAACAATTGCCCCAGCCCAAAGGGTTGGTCGTTCTGTTAGTATCGTATTCCCCGCAGAGCGTCGCCGGCGTGTACCAACCGCTCGTCGACGCGTTGCCTCGCGCACTCGAACGACTCCGCGCCGATACGCCCGAAACACGGTTCGAATACACCGTCCTCGGCCCCACGCCCGAGCCCAACTGACCGCCCCGACGTTACCTTTCACCCCCAACACGAATCATGCGAAAACGAGTCCCGGTTGTCATCGGCGGCGGTATCGCGCTGCTCATCGCGAGCCAGTACCTCGACTTCGGTTTAGGCTTCACCGACGGCGAAGGCAACAACGATCCTCAAGGTCAGGTCTCGATGGATCCCGGTTCGTCATCACCGATCCCATCGCTCGATAGCCTCACGCCATCGGACGAAACCACCGCGGGTGATGATGTCGATGATTCAGACGACGCAATGCGAGAAGCCGCGTCGGAACTCGAACTCACGCCCGTCATCCCGGTAATGCCTTCGGTGGTCGATGTTTTGATCGACGGGAATCAATACCTAGTGCAGACCGAAGCCGAACAGCCCAGCCGCAAAGCGATGTCGATCGAAGACATTATCGCGTTCGCCGGAACGGTGGAGGGCGAACCGAGCGGCATCCTCGTGCGAGTTGCCCGCACCCCCAACGCGGTCGCCGCCGCCGACGCGGCACTGATGAAGCGTCTCCGCGAAGCCGGTTTGGATGACGACCAAATCGATGCCCGCCGGCAACTCGTCGAACTGCCCTAAACGATGCCCCGCATCACTCTTTGACGGTATCGAGCGACACGCGAAATTCAGTGTGCCGTTTGCCTCGCGCGCGATCTGGTTCTGCGCATGCACACCCGTCTGCACACACCGGTCGAGGCGATTTGATTACATTGGACGTGCGCGCCCGGTGGATGAAGCTTAATCTACCGGCGACCTTCCTACGTTCCCCTCCCTGCTCGACAAACATTCACTCTCATGAAATCAAACTTCTTGATGTCCGTTCAGTTTCCTTCCATTGAGGTGCTTCGATTCGCAGCCGTCGCCGCGTTTCTCTGCGTAACAACAAATCTCGCGTCGGCCGATGATCGTTTGGTCATCGAACCGGCCGAAGGCACCGCCAACGGAAAGCACATCGTCCTGATCTCGGGCGATGAAGAATACCGGTCCGAAGAATCGTGCCCCATGTTCGCAAAGATCCTCAGCCAACATCACGGATTCAAATGCACCGTGCTGTTTGCGATCGACAGCGAAACGGGTGTGATCAACCCATACGACCAAGGCAACATTCCCGGCATGGACACGCTCGCCGATGCCGACTTGTGCGTGATCACGACGCGTTTTCGCAAACTGCCCGATGATCAGATGAAACCGTTTCTCGACTATCTGAAAGCCGGTAAGCCTTTGGTCGCCTACCGCACCGCGACGCACGCTTTCAAAGGCGGCAACTACGGCGGGTTTGAATGGAAGAACTTCGGTATCAAGGTCCTCGGCGAGAATTGGCACAGCCACCACGGCAAACACAAAGTCGAGGGGGCACGCGGCCTGATCGTTCGCGAGAACGCGGACCACCCGATCTTGCGTGGCGTCAAAGACATCTACACCCCGAGCGACGTGTACGGGGTCGTGCACCTCGATGAAGACGAATCCACCGTGCTGCTGCGTGGCCAAGTCTTAAAACTTCTCGACCCCGCATCTCCCCCCGTCACCGACGGACGCAACGATCCGATGATGCCGTATGCCTGGGTGAAACCTTACTCCGTGCCATCCGGAGAAACCGGCAAAGCGTTCACGACCACCGCCGGCGGCGCGGTCGATTTCCGCTGTGAAGACCTGCGTCGCCTGATCGTCAACGCGTGCTTGCACCTGAGCGGCGAAGAAGTCCCCGAGAAAGCCGACGTGAGCTTCGTTGATCCGTATCAACCATCCTTCTTCGGCTTCCTTAACGGCGAGTATTTCCAAGAACGAGGTCTCCACCCAGAAGACTTCCGCCTCGGCCACTCCGCCACCACCGCCGACCCTCCCCCCACCTACGCCCCCGAACCGGCAACGGCGGAGTAGCCATCAAGGAAACGTGCCCTCCGCCGAGACAAGCTCGACGGAGGCCGGAAGAGGGAAGGAGGGGGGGGGACGCATAGGTAGCCACTCACTTGCGGCCCCGCCGGGACAAGCCCGGCGGGAGAAACGCCGCACCGCCGCTTCCGCCCGGGCTCGCCCCAGCGAAGCACACAACTGACAGCTACCCCCAAACCAATCCCA
>JBICHZ010000100.1:0-7208 GCA_043101355.1 Rhodopirellula sp. JB044 | reverse complement strand
CGCCAATTTCAATATCATCTGTCCGGTGAAATTGTTTTAGAAAAATGCACCGCGAGGGACCGCGGCTTTCAACGCTGCGCGGTCCGGGAGCGACGCTCAGCCGGAGACACCGAAAACACCGTGGACAACGCCATTCGTGTCCGACACCTTTTTTCTTTCGGAAGACGGAAACTCTACTGAACCAGGCCTTCGGTGACCTGGAGGAAGACGTCTTCGAGGCTCTTGCGATGGGAGGTTACTTCGGCCACCGCGTAGCCTTCACCGACCAGCCATGCGACCAACTCGGCCTGGTCGCGCAGTTCGCCTTCGAAACCGAAACGCAACAGTTCGCCGTCGATGACAATCTCGCCGAGCACGTGCGAGGTCGACTCCGAATCGTTTTGCAATTGAGTCAATCGCTCGGCCGCTTCGTTCGCTCGATCGAGCACACGCAAGGTGATCTCGCGGGTCTGGTTTCGCTGCCGTTGAATCTCGTCGACGCTGCCGGTCGCGAGCAACTGTCCCTGCTCGATGATCCCGACCGCGTCACACATCTCGGCGAGTTCGGTCAAGATATGACTGCTGATCAAGATCGTTTTGCCACGGTCGGCAAGCTCCCGAATCATCTTTCGCAGTTGAATGCGGGCTCGGGGATCCAAACCCGCCGCCGGCTCATCGAGAATCATCACTGCCGGATCATGGACGAGGGCGCGACCAAGACAGAGTCGCTGTTTCATCCCTTTTGACAGTCCACGGATCGGCTTCTCTTTCATCCCCTCGGTGCCGGTAAAGTCGAGCACCCATTTCAATCGCTCGGTTCTTTCGCGTCCGACGAGCCCATACGCCCGGGCGAAAAAGTCCAGATACTCTTCACAATTGACATCTCGATACGTGCCAAACGAGTCCGGCATGAACCCCAATCGTCGCCGCACCAATTCGGGATCATTCACAACCGAAAATCCATCGACGAAAGCATCGCCGTAGCTGGGCAAGTCGAGCGTCGAGAGGATTCGCATCGACGTGGTTTTTCCAGCACCGTTGGGGCCGATGTAGCCGAACACATGCCCGCGCGATACCGAAAACGAAATATCGTGCACGGCTTTGGTTTTGCCAAAGTATCGATACAACCGGCGCAGTTCGATGCAATCCCCCGTCCCGGCGTGAACACCGCCGGTGGAAGGATGGGCGGCAACAGCATGGGGAGCGGCGCTGTTCTTCGGCGCAGCGAATTGGTTTATCCTCTGACCGGAATTTACTCGAGCGGAAAAGTCATCGGCAGGCGATTCCGAACCGGAACCGACACGTGGCATCTCCTCGGGCAACTCGGCGGCACCGCCTTCGGACGCGATCGTCGTTTCGTCGCTCATGGCAGAGACCCCATGACGTAATGAATGCTGTCGGTGACCTGCGTTCCTTCAATCGCAACCGCGTCGTTATCAATGTCCGCGAGGGCGAGAAAACTGTTCGGCGGCAGATCCGACTGCAACTGCAACCTCTGCTGAAGCTCGAACTCAAACACACCATCGGTCGGCTTGACGACGCTGTCGATTTGGTTGAGTCGTTCGGAGACCAAATCACTCATTTCGTTTTCGATGGACTGATTGAAGGCGGAATTGGTTTGGCGTCGCTGCACCACCGTGCTGATCAACCATTGGCGTTTGTACATTTCCCCCAACCGCTCAGACGCGTGTTTCTTCGTGATTTGCACCGCAACGGCGGATGCGTTTGCGTCAACAGACTCGGCAAAGTAATAACGCCGCTCGGGGTCACAAACAATAATTTCTCGCAGCGGCATGTTTGCGTCGCAGTGCACCACGACGGAGGCGGGGCCGGTGAGCTTCTGCTCATCGAGAGCGACACTCGCCGCGTTGTTGGCATTGGCGGCCATCGGTGACTGCACAACCGGCAGCGGCTCGCCGGACAGATTTTCGCTGATCCGAACCTGCCCCCACCGAGAAACCGGGCGGTGCACAACGAATTGGCGCTGTTGCCGACTCGGCAAAAAGTCTCGGTTAAAAACCAGCCCGTCATCAGTTGCGGTGACCAGTCCACGAGACTCGAACCGGTCGTCGATTCTCGATTCCCACCCGCGTGTTTGATTGTCCGGGTACAAAGTCACCTCGCTGTCGCCGGGAAAAGCCAGCCCCTGCGAAGGACGGATCCCGGCAAAGTAAGTCGACCGCGTGCGGGTTCCGCCCTCGCCGGTCGCCCCGTCAACCCAAGTGATTTGGCGAATGCGGCCGCGGGTCCCGAACCCGTCCGCGATCACTCCGTAACCGAGCAGCGCGACCGTTGTCGCGATCGCCAACAGAGGCGCGATCGCAAACATCAGATAACTCCGCCCCGCCTTGGCGGTCTTTCGATACGCGACCGGTCCGACCAAAACGACAAACACGCCCAGCAAACCCATGAACGTGTAAACCGGCGGTTGCGAGACACCGGGGATCACCCACTGAAAGAACCGCTGACTGCCGAGAATCGGATCGACACCGCTGCGGAGTAACCGCGAATGCTTCCATCCCATCAACTCCACCGCGGCCGCCCACTGCAACGTTTCGATTCCGGATTCAGGTGCGTCCTCCTCCGAAAAGGTACCTGACACCTTTTTGGGGGTGCCGAGGTAGATGATGGTTCCGGCGACTTCGGCTCGGCCTTGGACGCCGTTTTTCTGACTCGCCCATGTGGTCGGGTAATCTCGGAGCGATTGACGCAGTTCCTCGGCTGCCTTGGGAAACCACTCATCCCATTGGGCTCGCGATTCGGTCGTCGAGACGATGTAACTCATCTCGCGGCTGTACAGCTCGCTGTTGGGATCGGACATTGCGTCATAGTGCGCGGCGGTCTGTTGCACCTGAATCGACGCTTCCGCGAGCGCTTCCCGCGAGGCGGTCTGGTATCGTTCGGCGGGTAACGTTTCGACGTCCTCGGCATTCACCCCGCGCAAGATCAACACGCCGCCGAGCTGGATCCATTGCCTCAGAGCCGTCGCTGCGGCGGGTGACTTTTCGGAAAGCGATCGCCAGTCTTCACCGTGCATCAACACCGCATCGTAAGGTTGGTACGCACGCCAATCCAAAGGCAGCGAGCGAGGCTCGATGGCCGCAAAGTTGCTCGACATATCGCCGCCGTTGCCCGACTCGATCATCTGCATCCACTCATCCGGACTCGCGGTAGAATGATACGGATAACCGCCGTGAGACAACGCCCATGTTTTCAACGACTGCGGCCGCGTCGATTCATCAACGTCCGAACGAACCCACAACGCACTGAAACGCATCTGCAGGCTTTGATTGACATACATGGCCGATTCGCGATAGGTGATGGAATCTCCCACCGACGATCGACACCCCGGAACCGGACGGCCGCCTTCGAGAATTTCGACCACATAAAAATTACCGAATGACGATTTCGGCAAATGCCTCGCAAACCGCGTTTGGCTCGTTCCCTCAGGAATGCGAAACGGCACCGATGCCCGCAAACTCGATTGCGGCGGCGCGTGCCCGGTCGAGGACGGGGTCAACCGCAATTCAAGATTGAGATCCGCGGTAGTGGGCCCACCCGTCGTCGAGAAGTCCATCTCCACCCGCATCGTATCAGCGGTCAGCGACGACGCCACGCGAACAACCACCCGCCACCCCAATCGATTCCGCGCGGTCGTCGGGAAAACCACGACGTTGGACGAGTTCTCATTCAGAAAATACGAGGGCTCCGCCGTCACGGTATCGGCGGCCGAGTTCGGCAATGCGTCGTCTCGGTTCTGCGCAGGCAATGACGATCCGCACACGACCGCCCAAACCAACACACCGAGCCACCAAAACATCCCGCGAGTGAATCGCAACGCCATCACTGCTCCGGCTCGCGAGGTTTGAGCAATTGCGGTGGCAACTGATCTTTGGCAAACGGGTTGCCTTCGCGAGCGTTGTCGACATCGCCGATAACGAGTTTCGCCGTCGCCCAAGACATCAAGAACGCAACCGCCGCCAACAAGAAGAAGAACGCTGTCATCACGATCGCCACCATCACCGCTTTCGCGAAAGTGGCACCGTCCCCTGCCGCTCGGGAAATCGCAGCGATCACCGCAGCGACCACCGTCCCGATCATCATCGCCCGAAATGAAATCCGCGGCAGCACACGACTGCGCACGATCGGTTGCATCGACGACGGATGGCTTGGCGGAGGAGTTGGCGACTCGTTGGACATAACGATGAGTGTAACGAATCTGCGGCGTCGTCGTGCAACCGGTTGAATGAATCTCAGCCGGAAGGACGGTGGGCTTCAAACACCATACGCGAGCTTTGCTGAATTTGGCGGATGTTCTCGACCGTATTTCGGTACAATGTTTCTTGCACGCGGAACGGCTTTTGTTTTTTCCCCGCGGTGATTCGCGTGTACGTTCCGTCGGGTTGCATCTGCCACGCGTTTTGGTTGTCGCGGAAGTACAACTGCAACGTTTCACGCAACCGTTTGCGGATCGCAGGATCGATGACCGGGACCAGCAATTCAACCCGGCGGTCCAGGTTCCGGGGCATCCAATCCGCGCTGCTGATGAAGATCGCGGGGTCGCCCCCGTGGCGGAAGAATAGCACGCGGGCGTGCTCCAAGAATCGATCCACAATCGACACGACTTGAATCGATTCGCTCAATCCAGGGATGCCGGGCCGAAGACAGCAAACGCCACGAACGTTCAAACGAATCTTCACACCCGCCTGGCTGGCTTCGTACAGGGCGTCGATCACTTCGGTATCCACCAACGCATTCAGTTTGGCGATGATTTCTGCTTTCTGTCCCTCTTTGGAACGTTTGGTTTCGCCGCGGATCATGTCCAAGACGGTACGGCGGAGGGTCAGAGGCGCGATCGACAATTGTTGCAACGGCTGCGGTTGGCTCGCGCCGGTCACCGCGTTGAAAAACATCGTCGCGTCGGTGCCCAACGTTTCGTCTTTCGTCAGGATGGAAACGTCCCCATACAAGTTTGCGGTGACCTCGTTGTAGTTCCCCGTTCCGAAGTGAACGTAACGGACGAGCCCCTGCGGTTCCCGCCGAACGATGATGCACACCTTCGCGTGCGTCTTGAGCCCTCGAATGCCGTAGATCACCTGCACACCGGATTGCTCCATCTCACGCGCCCACTCAATGTTGCGGGCTTCGTCAAACCGAGCTTTCAGTTCCACAATCGCGGTAACATACTTTCCACGTTCAGCCGCCCTCTTCAGCGCCGCCACGATCGGACTGTCGCGACTCGTTCGATACAAAATCTGTTTCACCGCGAGCACATCGGGATCCGTTGCCGCCTCTTCGATAAAGCGGACCACCGGGTCGAACGACTCGTACGGATGCAACAACATAATGTCGCCCGAGGCGATTGATGAAAACATCGGCTCGGAAGGATCGATCGCCGGGCTGCGTTGGGGCGGCCACGCCTCGTCACGCAGCGAGTCAAACCCTTTGATCGAGTGCAGCCCGAACAGGTACGTCAGATCGAGTGGACCGTCGATTTGGAAAACATAATCGGGGTCCACATAAAAACTCTCCATCAGGTAGTTACGGATCGCGTCGCTCGCCGAAGCATCCATCTCCAAACGCACGACATCGGACAGCCGGCGGCTTTCGAGCACCTCCTCCATTCCGCCGAGCAAGTCACCGGCGCCGTCTTCACGCAGTTCCACGTCGGCGTTCCGGGTGATGCGAAACGGTTTGCACTGGACGACTTCGCGGCCCGGAAAGAACTCGTCGACAAAGTGCGCGACCAGGTCTTCGAGCAACACGTAATTGAACCCACTCTCGTGCGAACCGTGTTTTTCGCCATGCGATTTATCCGACGGCAGCGGCACGATTCGTGGCAGCGTTCGGCCGAGCGGGATCACGGCGAATTGCGGTTCGATTTCGCTGGGCTTTTCCTTGGAAGCAGAGTCGCCCATGTCCGAGTCATCGGCCCGTTTGATTTTGCGAGTGTTCTGCGGCGCAAGTTCCGCGACACCTTTCAACTCGACGCACAGATGGATACCGAGCCCGGGCAGCATCGGGAACCGGCGATCGTGCAGTGCCTGCGGCGACAACACCGCGACCACGTCGTCCTGAAAATGCCGGCGGGCGGCGGCTTCGATCCGGTCGCTGCATTCGTTCAGGTCCACCCGCGTGATATTCTGCTCGGCGAGGGCCGGTTGGATCTCGTCACGCAGCAACGTGTATTGCCGGGTGACATGGCGATGGCACCGCATCGCGACGGCGAGCAGTTGTTCGGTCGCGGTTAGACCCGCCGGGTCGCGACGTCCTCCCCCGCTGCTGCTCTGCAGTTTTAAACTGCCGACGCGGACCATCACGAACTCGTCGAGGTTCGAGCCCGTGATCGCGAGAAACTTCGCCCGCTCGAGCAACCGCATGTTCGGATCGTCCGCTTGGTCGAGCACACGTGAATTGAACTCGAGCCACGCGAGTTCACGATTGATATAACGCGGTTCACTTTTTTCAACGGTGGGCAGTGACAACGAAGCAGTCTCGCAGCAGGAGTGAAACGGATACGTAAATTTCGAACGGCAGCATACAACCCGGCGCAATCCGAGCCGATACCAAACGCGGGCAGCGATTCGCGTCCAAAGTATCGGAAGGGCTCGCGAATCACCGAAAGTCGGGGAGGTTTGTTGATTTCGTCGTAAACCGAATGACAACAATCAGCCGGTGGGCGTTAGCCCCGATTGACGTCTGGTTAACCGCCGCTGACGCGGTACGGCTGATTGAACCAACAAACCGATGGCGACTTTCGCTACGGCCTTCCGCCCATATTTTTTATCGCGACGCACCACTGATGTGCTCTGGAAAGCACGTTCACTCTCCAATCGCTCGAAACCGCTAACCGAATCATCTTCGGCCGGGTGGAGCCGGTCGCGGTGGGTTCGCCTTGCGAATCTTGTGCCGGGGGGAAGTTTAACAACTTCCACGAAGGTGGTAGGAGGCGGTGTCGCTAGTTCGTTGATGCGAGCGGTTGTTCGTCGATTGCGTCGACGTCAATCTCGTCCGCTTCCACTTCGATCACCTCTTCGATCACCTCTTCGATCACCTCTTCGATCACCTCTTCTTCGTCGGGCTGAAGCTCCGTGCCTAACAAGATACTGAACGCTTTCGGATAGAACGCTTTGCCGTACGTCAATTCGCCGCCCTGGTGGCCGACCGCACCGACCAATCCGGCCACCAACAGCAAGCCGATCTTCCAGGTCGCGGTCAATTTCGGCGAC
>JBICHZ010000099.1:0-5564 GCA_043101355.1 Rhodopirellula sp. JB044 | reverse complement strand
CGCCAATTTCAATATCATCTGTCCGGTGAAATTGTTTTAGAAAAATGCACCGCGAGGGACCGCGGCTTTCAACGCTGCGCGGTCCGGGAGCGACGCTCAGCCGGAGACACCGAAAACACCGTGGACAACGCCATTCGTGTCGGACACCTTTTGCGGGGCCGGACGCCTTTAAGGTGTTCCGTCTACGTGCCTTGGGGGCCCCCGCCGTGCCTCGAATACCTCACTGCGAAGTTGCTGATCCCGCTGAGGTTCAGGTTTTTTATGCGGTGCCGAGGTGTGTGCGACGGGCGTTTTTTTTGCGGCGAAGTTTAATTCACCGGGCAATACTTGCTCTGACCCTTTTCCGAGACGGCGGGAGCAGAACGGGGCAGCGGTAGCGGCGGCCAAACCGGAGAGCCTGGCTCAAGAAGCCATCCGCACCGGTCAACGCTGGCTCTGAGCTTTGGTGAACCCGCCGGGGCTCTCTTTTGATGCTAGCAAGCAGCCACTGCAAACGGGTATCGGAATCCTCGGCGTGTCTCTGCTCTTCTGGTCGATAATGGCCTGTCCGAGACTGAGGTGCTTGGCCGTGTTTGCTGAGGAAGAGGAGGGTGTGCGTTCGCCGAAGACCATGGCCGACGAGAGTGTCGTGCTGTGCTAGCGACGAGTTCGCTCTGTGTGGAATGTCCAAAGCCGCCAGTTGTACTTTGCCGGGTTGGATGCCTGAGGCGAGTTGGCGATCGCACCTACTGCGACATATCGAACCACTCGGTGTGCTTTTGCGGGAGATCGCTTGCCTGAGCAGCGGAGGACGTGTATCGTATTTGAAAGTGGGTTTCATATTTGAAACCGCGTGTCGGTCAGCCATTCGGTCACCATGAATTCCAAACGATACAACGCACCGGCGCTGGATAAGGGGTTAGACATCCTCGAATTCCTTAGCACGCATACAACGCCCTGCTCTCAGGCCGAGATCGCTGCGGGACTCGATCGTGGTGTTAACGAAATCTATCGAATGCTGATGGCGCTCGAGCACCGCGGCTACGTCCTGCGTGACGAGGACTCGGGCAAGTACCAATTGTCGCTGAAGCTCTATTACCTCTCTCACGCCAATTCTCCGCTCGATCAGTTGACCCAAGCGTCGCGTGGGCCGATGCAGGACCTCGCCAACGAACTCAAGCAGTCGTGCCACATCAGCATCGTTTACGACCGGCGATTGATGGTGGTTAGCGAGACGCGAAGTCCGGGACCGGTTTCGCTATCGGTAGCCGAAGGCACCTTGTTTCCGTTGGTTGGAACCGTTTCGGGGCGCGTTCTAATTGCCTTCAGCGCCCCTGAACAGCAACAGGACTTGTTAGATCACGATGAGCAGTTCACGCACATGAAACCACGTGAACGAAAGCAGTTTCTTGATCGACTCGAGAAGACTCAATCGGACCGATACGAGTTAGCCGTCAATGGTTTTACCGAAGGGGTCACCGAATGTGCCGCGGTAATCGGCGGGCACGAATCTGGATTGGTTGCGGCGCTTTGTGTCGCCGCCATGTCGACCGGACTCCGCAAGCGAATCGACAAGCAAGAGCTCGTCGACGCCCTCACGAAGACGGCGCGGCGGATCGAACGACAACTCGGGATATGATTCCTTCCGCAATCAAACCCTATTAAGCACACCGTTTAACTTTCGCACATTTCAACAATTTCTCCCCCCAGTGATCGCAAGGTGATTCGATGGACCATCGACGTATAAGAGCCCGTCTCATCGTGGTTCCGCTAGTACTAACTTTACTCAGTGTTTGTGCCAAACTTCCGGCGGCAGACTCGGCCGTTCTATCGAATCCCGAATCCGACAAAGTCGTTGTCGATCTGTCTGGTGCGTGGGAAATGGAAGGCGTCTTACCCGGCGAGGGAATGAAAAAGCTTTTCCACAAGGTCCATCCGGATTGTGGGCCAGCGAACGTTCCCGGAGACGTTTACACCGATTTATGGCGGGTCGGCCGCATCGACGATCCGCACGTCGGCCGCAACGGTCAACGAGCGAAATGGGTGATGGACTACGAGTGGTGGTACTTCAAAACCTTCAAGACGCCGTCGGAAATGAAAGGGAAGCAGATTCGACTCATGTTTGAGGGGATCGACTATGAGTGCGACGTTTGGCTCAACGGCGAGTCACTCGGATCTCACGAAGGGGCCTACTCTCGGTTCGACTTCGATGTGACTGATTTGGTCAACTACAACAGCAAACGGGATCGAACTGAAAACAACCTTCTGGCCATTCGCTTGCCACCTCCGCCGCGAACGTTCGCTCTGGTATGCGGTCGCAAATATCGCTGGCATGGTGATTACGGAAACAACGTCACGCCGTTCGGGATCTGGCGTCCGGTTCGGTTGGAGGCGACCGGCCCGGTGACGATCGAGGACGTCTACGTTACGTCCAACCTGCAATCGGGTAACGCAGCCGATGTCGGCGTGCAGGTGACTCTGCGGAACAACTCGTACCGAACTCGCGAATTAACAATCGATGTGTCGGTTCAAGGCGACAACTTTTCATCCAGCCCCGTTTCACAAACGCTGACACAAGCGGCGCAGCCTGGAGAGAACGTTTATACAATTCCGCTCCGCGTCGACGAGGCGCAGCTTTGGACGACCTGGGATCTCGGTGATCAAAATTTGTATCGTGCGGAGATTACAGTTAGGGAGAAGGCGACGTTTCAAGATCGCGAAACTCAATCGTTTGCGATCCGGGATCTCAAAATGGAAATGAACCCGGGGTGGACGCCCGAGGAAGTAGAGTATCCCTGGACTGTGATGCTCAATGGGAAACGGCACTACATGCGAAGTGCTTGCTGGGGCGGCCCGCCGGACATGTTTACTGGTCGGGCGACCGAGTCGATGTATCGCGAGTACATTCGTTTGGCGAAAGAAGCCAATATCAACAACCTGCGAATTTTTTGCTGGCACCCGCCGGAAACCGAACTCTTCTATCGACTATGCGATGAAGCCGGCATTACGGTTTGGCAGGACTTCAGTCTGAGTCATTATCTCTATCCGAGAAATGAAGAAACGATTCAAAAGATCTTTGACGAGAGCATTGATATCGTCAAACAGATCCGCAACAACCCGTGCGTGATCTTCCTCAGCGGTGGTGAGGAGATTCTCTACACCAATTCGGACGACGATTCAGACTTCTTTCTGCAACTGATCACGGAGTTAGAGCGCGCCGTCGCACCATATCACTCGGTCCAGTGGATTCCGACCTGTCCGCTGAGTTGGCCGAATGTGCAGAAAGAGTTCAAGCCACGCGATTCGATTCACGCACACGCGCCGCACTACGGTGCCGGTTTCGTCATGCTCGAGGAATATTACAGCAGTCTCGAGTACGCGTTCGTGCCCGAGTTGGCGATTACGTCGTGCCCGAGTCCCGAGAGTATTCGCAAGTTCATCCCAGAGAAGGAGGTGTGGCCGCCGGGACCGAGTTGGGGTTATCACTGGGCCGATCTCGACATCCTTCGCATTCACAACTACGAGGTTTTCGGCGACCAGCAAACCGAAGGGTTCGAGCGATTCGTCGAAGCGACTCAAATCGCCCAAGGTGTGTACTTCCAGTATTCCGGCGAACACTTTCGACGAATGAAACCCAAGAACAGTGGCGTATCGTTCTGTCACTTGATGCTGCACACGCCTGATATGAAGTGGGCGATCGTCGACTTCTATCTTCAGCCTAAAAAGTCGTTCGAGTATGTGAAGCGTACTTTTCAACCGGTGCTCGTTTCGCTGCAACACGACAAACGCAGATGGAACCCCGGCGAAACGTTTGAAGGTCAAATCTGGGTCGTCAACGATCTGTTCAAGGACTACCCCGGATGCACCGTGTCGATTCGATTCCTGGAGGATCAGAAACGCGAGTTTCATCAAGCCACCCATCGGATCGGTGAAGTGAGTGCGGACAGTGCAAAGCAATTTGCCTCAGTGAAGGTGCCGGTTCCCGGCAAGCGTGGCGACAAGTTCTCCATCGAAATGCAGTTGCAGGATGGGAACGGAAACGTCATCTCCGAGAATGAGTATTTTCTTCTAGTCGATGATCAACAGGAAGCGAAAAAGATGCTCGAAGCGATGGGAATCGAAGCCCGCGATCGGAAGAGCAATGGCGGCGAAACGATCCGATACTTCGAAGAGCTGATGGGCGAGCGGTTCATGCCAGCCCAATTAATCGAAGACTTTCGATAAAGAGGACGCGTCTTTTGTTACGCGTCAAGGAAACGCATCGGATCGATGCGTGTAGCGTTGGGCAGGCGTGCGGTGGTTCGCCGTGAGTCTGCCTCATGAGTTTGAGTTCCCTTTCACCTCGCAGCCGATTGAATCGGCAGGAATTGATGGTCAATCGTATCACGCTCAAGGGGATCACGTGGGATCATTCCCGTGGTTTCACATCCGTCGTTGCCACCGCGCAACGTTTCCATGAGCTTCATCCGGAGCTTGACGTCCAGTGGCACAAGCGGTCTCTGCAGGAGTTCGCCGACAAACCACTCGAGCAGCTCGCCGGTGAGTACGATTTGTTGGTGATCGACCATCCGTGGGCGGGCTTTGCGGCGAGCAGTGGGATCCTGGTTGATCTCGCCGAGTTGCTTTCGCCAGATTTCCTCAGCGATCAAGCCAAACATTCTGTTGGTCAGAGTCATTCGAGTTACAACTTTGACGGCAAGCAGTGGGGGCTCGCGATTGATGCGGCATGCCCCGTTTCCGCGTACCGACCTGACTTGCTCGATGTGCATGGCGTCGCGGTACCGCAGACGTTTGATGAATTGATCGCATTGGCAGAGCGTGGTTTGGTTTGTTGTCCGAGTATTGCGTTGGACACGTATGGCAATTTCCTAAACCTGCTAATGGCCGCCGGTGAAGAGATCTTTCCGAATCAGCAGGAGGTTGCCGATCGCGAAGCGGCGTTGACCGCGCTCCGGCGATTGAAAGAACTGTCCGATCGGATTCCCGATCGCTTCTTCGATCTGAACCCGATTCGTACCCTCGAGGTCATGTCTCAGACCGATGACTTTGCTTACGCACCGTACACTTATGGTTATGCGAATTACTCACGCGTCGGATACGCTGCGCGCCGACTCGCATTTGGTGATGTGATCGGGATCGAACCGGATCAACCGGGTGCGACAATGCTCGGTGGGGCGGGATTGGCGATCTCCAATCGGTGTGAGCACATGGATGTCGCCAAAGCCTATGCCGAGTTCACGGGCTCGCCGCGCGTTCAGAATGGAGTCTATTTTTACGCCGGCGGCCAACCCGGCCACCGCAGCGCGTGGACCAATCCAACACTCGACGAACAATCCGACGGGTTTTTCAGCCGGACGCTGCCGACACTCGATCGTGCGTTTGTCCGTCCACGCTACGCCGGCTATCTGCAGTTTCAAGACACCGCGTGTCTGCATATCCACGACTATTTGCGTTGTGGAGGAAACGTCGAGCAAACGTTGGACACCGTGAACCAAATCTATCGGGAGACCCGCCAGTGAATTTGCCATTGACCGGTCTTACCGTTCTTGAATTCAGTCAGTATCTCGCCGGACCGTACGCCGGAT
>JBICHZ010000098.1:0-11937 GCA_043101355.1 Rhodopirellula sp. JB044 | reverse complement strand
AAGTTGGAATGATGCTTTCGCTCATGATTTCGCGTGCCCTAAATACGAGTCAAAGTTGGCGGCGATTTGAAATGAAAGGCCACGCCATGCAGAGGCAAACTTTTCGGCGGGGGTGAAAGGGCGCTCGCCGTTATTCCATTTGGCCAACGTTTGACGCCGGTACTCAATCCCCAACTGCTCGACAATGTTCACCTCGTAGGCGCGGATCCAGTCGATCAGGTCGAGGGTCAGCGAGGCGCACACGTTGCGCTGCGAGTCGTTCGGCGGACTGAGCGAAGGCAGGTCCTCGTCCGACCACGGTGGGCAATCGAGTTTCGGTTGTTCCGTGTATTTCGGCTGGAACTCAAAGCGTCGCAAGAACACGCCACCACGCGTTTCATCGCCGTAGAAGACGCCAAACCCGCGTAAAACGACTCGGCGTCCGTGTGGCAATTCCAGGACGTAGACGCTGGAGCAATTCTTTCGATCCGTAGGCGGGCGGAGTCGTTCGAATCCGATCTCGAGCAGCCAGTTGCCTTCGGGGCGTAGAATGTCTTGCCCCCAGCACCAAACCTGTTGACTCAATAGGCCGATTGCAAATTGCAGCGGTTCGCCTCGCACGCGTTGGTAACTCGTCGTGCGGTAGTAACTCGTTTCGTCACCACCGACAGACGCAACATGGTCACTTTGTCGATTCACACGGATCACAGCAACCACCTGCCTCCCCAAGCCAGCACCAACGCAAAGAGCATCGCAAACCCGGCCTGTCTCGCTAAGAGCTTGAACGTCTTCGTCCATCCCGTCTCGCGGCCGATCGTCATCGCGGTGACCATGCACGGCAGCAGCACTCCCGCCAAATACACCGCCGTCAACGCTTGGGCGGCGGTCATCGGAAACGAGAGGCCGTCATCGGCGGCAAGCAGAAAGATGCCGTCCTTACGAACCGACGCCAGCACGATCGGCAGAGCCGACTGAGAAGGCAGATCGAACAGTCTCATGACCGGCCCGAGAACCCGAGACGCGAGGTCGAGGACGCCCCAGTGAGCGAGCAGCGAAGCCACCAGACAGATCGCTACAAAAATCGGCATCGCTTGGAATAGGAACTGCCGAATGGTTCCGGAAGCCTCTCGCCACAACGCCGAGAACGTTGGCCATTGCATGAACGGTCGGCTCGGTGTCATCAAAACATTCAGCGAACTGCGAGCCTGTTTCCCCGCGGTCAAACGCAGGTACACCAGCGTCGTGATCAATAGGTAGGAAAGAAAACCCCATGTCAGTAGCGCAGCCGACGCCCCCGTCGCGACCGCCACGGCCGACAACACAGCCAAGGTGGCCGGCAGTTGGTAGCTGCAAGCCGATCCGAATGCGATCGTTGACACGGCGGGACCGCGTGAACAGTTCGAACACGACCGCGTGCTGATCACCGCCGGAACATTGCAACCGAACCCCATCATCACACGAACAACGTCACGGCCGCTCAAGCCAAACGGACGCATCCACGGATGCAGCGCGACGTTGATCCGTTCGATCAATCCACTCGTTTTGTAGGCCCCCAGAATCAGAGCGAACATCAGCACCGTCGGCAGCGCCCACACGAGTAGAAACGGGCCCATGTTCAACAGCCCGTAGCCGAACTCGCCTTGTCGAGCCGTCAGCACGATCCGCAGCCACTCGGGCCAAGTGGCGTTGACGGTTGCGATGATCGGTTCGAACCAACCGGCGACAATCGGATGCAGCAAATCCGCCGCGGCATTGGCACCATAGATGGTCGCAAGTGCCGGCAAGAACAACAGGGCGATGGCAATCAGTGGGCCGGCAACGCGGTGCTCCATCCATCCCAGTTTGGGCTCGATTCGCCAACCCGCACGGGCCGTCAACCTGCTCTTGCCAAACTCAGATGGTTCCGTGAGCGCCTCATCCATTCGCCTCCGCGCATGTTCTGCCAGGGAGCGTGCATCCACCGGCATGAATGCCACTCCCGCGTCAGCCGCCAAGCGTTCGAGTGCCTCTTGCGAAGCTTCGCCCGGCTGCACTTTGTCCCAATAGGTGACGACGACCGCGCCTCGTTTTCCTGCAACGAGCGGTAACATTTCAGCCAAGTCGTGATCCAGGTTCGTTGCCGGCACGACCAGCAGGACGACGTCATGTTCATCGATCGCGGCGAGTGCCAGACGCGTCGTTTCCGTGTCCGAACTGCGTAGGATTCCGGGCGTGTCGACGTACTCGGTGCCACCGTCACCGGATCGATACCGTTCGACGATGACGGTTGAACCGCGAAAGTTCGTCTCGCCTGCCGAACGACCGGTCAACGTGGAAACTAACTGCGATTTGCCAACACTCTCTCTGCCGACGACCAGGACGGTTCGCGTCTGCGGTGGTGCTGCTAATGTTTGGATCATGACCTGCGAAGCCAACGAAAAATTTGAATTAACACACACACTCCTCGCCACAACAGGACAAGTCATCCAAGTACATGCCCCATTTGCGATAGTTTTCCAGTTCCTCCGCGGGCAACCCGAGCGAGGTCGCGATGGCTTTGGCAACGACAGCAAATCGTTGCCTGTATTTGTAGATGAAACAGAACACGTGATTCTCATGCCGCACGGCAGGCCCACACAGGAACAGACCCGACGTCGATGTTGATTCATCATGTTCGCTCAGCACCGGGAAGCCATCGTCCCTCTGCTCAAACAAATTCGCGACTAACTTGTGACTCCCCTCGAATCCACCGGCCAACAGCGGCGGCGTGGAGGTGCGAAACCAACGCCCGTCGAGCGCTTTGACTTCATAGCCATCATCGATCTGCGAAACCGACGCGATCGGTGTGTTGGGAAACAGTTCGACCTGTTCCTCAAACCATTCCTCACGCATTCGTTCGAGCGAATACGTCGACAACACGATGCTCGGATCCGAGCTTTCATCTTGCCAGGGACTGCCCTTGTCGAACAACTTGACCGCTTTGTCGTGGCAGGCCAAATGATAGGCGGCATCGACGCCACTCTCGTAGCCACCGATGACAATGAACTCGTCGCCTTCGAGTTCTTCGTAACTGCCCACAGTCGCCGTGTGCCGACACAACTCGCTGCCCTGGAAACCGTTCAGCCGTGGATAGTGGAACTCTCCCGCCGCCCAGATAACATGCTTTGCTTGCAGAGTTCCTTCGGCGGTATCCACTCGAAAGTGATCACCCACTTTCGTCACTCGCAGTACATCGGTTTGCTCGCGAACGGGCAACTCGAAGAACTGCGCGACACCACGCAGATGCGACGCGTATTCTTCTCCCGTCGGATGCTCGACTTCCAAACTGAATGCTGGTGATACCCCGATCGCGATCGAGTTCAAGTCCAACATTCCGATCGAATTTGTCGGAAACGACGGCGTGATGAATCGCGTCTCGGCCGGCCAGCTGGCGAACGACGATCCGACGGTTCCGCGATCAAGTACGACGAAGTTCTCGATGCCCGCATGCCGCAGAGCCACCGACACTCCAACACCTGCCGCACCGCCGCCAATCACCACGACGTCTAAAAGCTCGACAGTGGTCGCAGCCTTGCTCTGTGTCATTGCCGATTCGCTCATCGTTCCGTCCGTGAGTTATGGGGAAGGATATGACGCAAAGGTGGGGAGACACAGCGGCGTAGAGGAGAGGTGCCGACATTGCGGAATGTGCTCAGCGTCCTCCCGACTCTCGCGTCTGTGCGCATCCTCTTCGCAAGCAACAACACATCACTGCACTCAGCAGCCGTGGCCAAACGCCTGCAGTTGGTGGTTTCCACTAGACCGTTCAACGAATCATCTCCATCGACTCGTCGTCTTCCGTCTCCAGTTCAATCGGTGGGAAGGGATCATCGTAATCGGCCCAGACGGCCGGCCCCGCGGCGAACTCGGCGTCCGACAGCAGACACTGATCGAGCGTTTCGGTGATCCGGTTTTGGTCCATTGCGTGTCCGATGAAAACCAACTCCTGATGACGGTCACCGTGAGGCCCAGCTAGCTTCGACGTGATCTCGGCGACGGCTTCGTCGTCATCCGGCCATTCATCCTCCGGTGCGGCAGCCCACCAAAAACCGGCGGGATCCATACGGATCGAACAACCGGCCTGAGACCAGTCGTAGGCCCAGTCATGCCGCGACGCGATCCACATCAGGCCCTTGCTTCGCAGGACTCCATCCATCGATTGGCCGTCGCCAAAACCATCGTTGATCGCCTCGGAAAGCCGTCCTGCGTGAAACGGCCGATCTCGCCGATACACAAAATGGCTGATGCCGTACTCCTCGGTTTCGGTTTGTTCCTGACCGCGGGGCACCTCCAACCATCCGGGCGATGATTCGGCTTCGCTCAGCTCGAATCGCCCCGTTCCCATGACCTCTTCCAACGGAACGCGACTTTCACGCGAGTGCAAAATTTTGGCTTTGGGATTCAGCCTGCGAATGACTTGCTCCAACTGTTTCAGGTCCATCGCAGTCACCAGATCGGTTTTGTTCACGACGATCACGTTGGCAAACTCAATTTGGTCAACCAACAAGTCGACGATGTTGCGGTGGTCTTCGTCGCTGACACCGAGCCGCCGGTCGGTCAGATCGTCCCATGACCCGAAGTCTTTGAAGAAGTTCCCGGCATCCACCACAGTCACCATCGTGTCCAACTCCGCAACATGGGACAAACTGTTCCCATCTTCGTCTTCGAAAGTGAACGTCTCGGCGACCGGCATCGGTTCACTGATCCCTGTCGATTCGATCAAGAGGTAATCAAACCGTCCTTCACGTGCGAGTTTGGCGACCTCGACCAGCAGGTCTTCTCGAAGCGTGCAGCAAATGCACCCGTTGCTCATCTCAACCAGTTGCTCGTCCGTCCTGGAAAGGTTCGCCCCGCCGTCACGAACCAAGGCAGCGTCGATGTTAACCTCGCTCATGTCGTTCACGATCACAGCGACACGCATGCCCTTGCGGTTCGCGAGCACATGGTTGAGCAAGGTGGTTTTGCCCGCACCAAGGAATCCAGAAAGGACGGTCACGGGAAGCCGGGGAAACTCGTTAATTTGAACCATGGCCGAAAGAAACTCCTGAAGATACGCGGACGTCGCGGAAGGACAGGGCAGACGCCTGCACTGACCAGTGCGAACACCCTCTAGCCGATCCGTGGTTTCCGTCTGGAAATACCAACCTGAAGAGCAAAGGCTACCCCACATGCAAATCATGTGCAAGTACAAAGAAGCGGTTGATGGATCGGGTTTGATCGGCCCCCATCCTTCGTTGGCGAGATCGCTCGCTGACCTCGCATCCCGCCCGAGATGCGATCATTCGAGTCATCGGCGGCGGACGAGGCGTTCAGTGCTGCCGGCAGAGAGCGGTCGCCTCAAACACCTCCCGCCTCAACCACCTCCGATTGCCGACCGCCTTACATGCAATTTCCTTGCACATACTATCATGGCGTCCTTTTCGTTCGACCAGTGAAAATCGCGGCCACGAACCGACTGTCGCAACATCCATTGCACACGGGCAATGGCGTTTCGCGAACATTCATACTCGTGGAATAACACCGACAACTGCTGAGCCTGGGGAGCTCTTTTCATGATCGAATTGAAAGCCCTCACCACGATCTACGACGATGCCATCGTTGCCGTCGATGACCTCTCATTGACGGTCGGCCAGGGTTAGACAACGACGCTGCGAGTGATTTGGGGATTGCTCCCTTTCGTGTTGCTGTTGATGACGGTGAGGGCAGTGTCTATCCCGCGATCAACTGTCGGCCGGGGAGCGTCAACGCAACACGATGGAAACCTGGATGGCGTTGCCGGTGACGCGTTTTCGAATGTTGGCCGCCAAGTACGTCGCCGACGTGACCGCGACCATGCTGACAGGCTTGATAAATCTGCTGGCGATGAAGCGATTCATTGCGTTAATCGCGTTGGCCAGTCTTACCCCGCCGTTTTGTTGCTACAGACGAGTTTGGCGCGAAGCTTTAGTGATCATCACGATGGCTTTGCTCGTGTGTGTGCCGACGTTGGTTCTTCGTTGGCAGCTGGTCGCCGCCATACTCTTTGGGTCGGCGACTTGGCCTTGGGTCTTCGAGGTCGTTGTTGCACTTCCACCGGCGGAACATCGTCATCGCTGCCATGTGCGGTTCAACGTTCCATCATGATGCTGTTCTCTTCTGACGTTTTTGTTTCTTGCGTGCTTTCGCTGGCTCGGCTTCTGCCGGAGCAACGTACTCAGGGTTCAGCCGCGTCGGCCGAGGGGCGCCGGTTTGCTCTCGCCACCGAGTCAACATCGCATGAAGCTGGGACGCCTTCTCCGGGAAGGAGGCGGCGAGATTTTGGCGTTCGCCGGTGTCCGCTTCGAGATCGTAGAGTTCGATCCGACCGTCTTCGAAATATTCGTGGAGCTTCCATTTACCCAATCGCATCGCCGATCCGGGCCGGGTGCGAAATAGCGGGTCATGTGAGTCGTCGATGACACCCGCGTACGCCTGCAGGTAAACCGGGAAGTGCCAAAAAAGAGCCCGCTGTGGCAAGTCGCCGCTCTGCGTCAGCAAGGGCAACAAACTGGTTCCGTCCAGTCGTTTTCCCTCGGGCAAACGCACGCCGGCTGCATCGAGGAATGTTGGAAAAAGATCGATGCCGATCACGGGCACCTCGCTAGTCGAACCGGCAGCAACCTTGCCCGGCCAACGAACGACCATCGGCACGCGGATGCCGCCTTCGAAGTAAGATCCCTTCCCCGAACGATACGGATCCTGAGCCGAGATGTCACGGATGCCGCCATTGTCGGATGCAAACACCACCAACGTGTTTTCGGCCAACCCGAGATCGTCTAACTCCGCCAGGATTTTGCCGATTCCTTGGTCCATCTTCTCGATCATCGACGCGTAGGCTGCGTGAACACCGTCGACTCCTCGGTACTTCTGCACCAAACCGGGAACGGGCTCCAATTTCGAATGCACGCTGTAGAACGCCATGTGCATGAAAAACGGATGCGATTGCTGCTCACGCATGAAACGAATCGCTTGGTCCGCAAAGATGTCTACCCGGTGCGTTCCGGCGGGATACAGGTCGCTGAAACGTCGCATGGGGCCGCGGTCAAACGGCGAAAAATAACCGCCCCCGGAAGGACCGCCCGATGTGTCTCCGCCAACGTTAACGTCGAAACCCTGCTGCGTCGGGTCCGGACCGAGATGCCATTTGCCGAGATGAATCGCTCGATAGCCCGCGTCCTTCAAAGCGCCTGCGATGGTCAGGTTGCCCAGTGCGAGAAGTTGGGTGTTAGGCGTTGGAATCAACTTGCGGTCTTTCGATTTGCCTCGCTGTGAACTTCCGACGGTGTAGACGCCGTGCCGCGGCCCGTATTGCCCGCTCAACACACACGCACGGCTCGGGGCACAATTGGCCGCCGGCGCGTACGCGTTGGTGAACAACATGCCCTCGGCCCGCAACCGATCGAGATTGGGCGTCCGGTAGCGTTCGCTTTGAAAACCAACATCCATCACACCGAGGTCATCGGCGTTAATGTAGATGATGTGAGGACGCGTCGGTGCTGCGACTTCGGCGGATCCAGTGCCACAGACCGACGTGGCAAACAGGACGACCATGAGCCATCGATAGGCGAGGTGTTTCGTTCGCATCGTTGATAGGCTCTTTCGCTGCATGCCAGATTGGTCCCGAGCCGTTGTCCTGAAGTGGGTCAAACGATTGCATCCTTGGGTCGTGGCCCAGCATTCCCCGCCCTTGGGTCCACGGTTGGGTTGATTGTCGCTTCGCGGCCGGCGAAATTATTCGCAGTGAAATCGATCACGCGCGGTTCGCGAAGTACACACCAGGAGAATGCAGGGCGGGAATGGTTTCTTATCCTTTTCGGAGGCGACACGACGCTCACCGGCTAATCCCATACACCGAGTCAGAGCACGAGACGGCGGCAACCGACATGAGCACTTTAGCCGCGTAGTTTTTCTTTGGTCAACCGCGACAGAAAGGCGAGCTTGCTCGTGTTCTGTGCTTCCTGCCCGCTGAGTCGACGTTCTCGCACCTGCTTTAGGTGCAAGTCGATCTCCGAGGCGCGGACGGAGTTGCCCTCGGCGTTGTCAAAACACTGGAACACGGGTTCGAACAGATAACGTGCGTTGAGCATCATCAGCATCTTCGCCAACCCGCCTTTTGCGAGCGAAGCGCGAGGCACCTGCGTTTCGCTGTTGATGTATCGGATCGAGGCGGCTACCCGCCGCGTTGACGAATCTTGCGTTCGGTGGATCAAGTCACCGCGCAACAACAGCAGATCGCCTGGACGCAGTTCGGGCGTTTCTTCGATTTCGGCGGGATCGAAATCCAGCGTTCCGACTTTGCCGCCACGGTTGTCATCTTTCACGACCCACTTATTGCCTGACGGCAGGACCCGGGTCGCGCCACGGCCAAGCAGTTTGTCATGAATCTCCGGTGCACGTTCGTGTAACCGGTCCAGAGGAACGACCGTGAGATTGGATTTTTCGACGACCGGCTTGACCACCGGCATGTAAAAGTTCAGGTAGTTCTTAACGTCGAACCACATCCAATAATTTTCGTGGTCTTGATGCCAAGGGAATGCCTGTGCCCCCTTTCGCGGGCTGCTCAGGGTTGCCTTCTCCGAGACGGTCGAGAAATAAACACCGTCGTTGAGGCAGTCGACTTTGACGCTGGACTGAGAGGCGACCTGCTCGTTGACGTGGCGAAACTTGGGCTCGAGGCGGTCCATCGCGGAGGCCGAGAGGCGGCGAACGCTGTAGTTGGAGTTCACTTCGAGTGCCGCAGATTCGAAGTCTTGCTTCAGCATTTCGACTTCGCTCTGATCCAGAAAATCGCGGATCAGCAAAAAACCTCGCGAATCCATATCCGAGTACGAAACCGAATCTTCTTCACTCATCAAAGCACTTCAAACTCTATCGGGGGGCGGGACCAGACGTCCCCCCAGAATAGATACCGTGCAGCATTCTGTCACGAGATTTCTGCGGCAAAACGGGCATCCCGAATTGCGGATTTCTCTTGCATCGGCACGACCGCTACTTTCGTCACGCCACGATCCTTTCGTCACGCCCCGATCGAAGCTCAGCGCGAATACCGTAGCGAACTTGCGCTTTGCCCCACGGCTTTGCGGGTGCTTCCTATCGTGATTCCAGCGGGGTGACTTCGCGTTCGGTGCAGCCGGTGTAGATTTGCCGTGGTCGATTGATTCGGAACGCCGGGCTGCTGTGCATCTCGCGCCAGTGAGCGATCCACCCCGGAAGCCGTCCGATCGCGAAGAGAACCGTAAACATTTGGACCGGGATCCCGAGAGCTCGGTAGATCACGCCGGAGTAGAAGTCGACGTTCGGATAGAGTTTGCGCTCAATGAAGTACTCGTCCTTCAACGCAACCTCTTCGAGTTGCTGCGCGACTTCGAACAACGGGTCGTCGAGGTTGAGTTTCGCGAGCAGTTTATCGCAGCACGCCCGGATGATCGTCGCTCGCGGGTCGAAGTTTTTATAGACGCGGTGTCCGAATCCCATCAGGCGGAATTGGTTGTCCTTGTCCTTCGCCATGTCGACGTATTTCTTGACGTTGCCGCCGTCGAGTGCGATTTGCTCGAGCATGTTCACGCAGGCTTCATTCGCACCACCGTGCAGCGGTCCCCACAGTGCGCTGATGCCGGCGGAGATCGACGCGAACAGGTTCGCGTTACTGCTGCCGACCATGCGAACGGTCGACGTGCTGCAGTTTTGTTCGTGGTCAGCGTGAACGATCAACAGCAGGTTCAACGCCTCGGCAAAATCGGGGTCCATGTAATATTCCGACGCAGGCGTCGCGAACATCATGTGCAAGAAGTTCTCAGTGTAGCTGAGGCTGTTCTTGGGATACATGAACGGTTGGCCGATCGACTTCTTGTAACTGTATGCCGCGATGGTTGGCAATTTCGCAAGCAGTCGGTAGATCGAGATTTCGACTTGGCGGCGGTCGCTCAGGTCGAGCGAGTCTTGGTAGAACGTTGACAACGCACCAACCACGCTGCTGAGGATCGCCATCGGGTGTGCGTCACGGGGAAACCCGTTGTAGAACGCTTTCATGTCTTCGTGAATCATTGTGTGTTCACGAATTCCCGCGCGGAAGGTTTCGATTTCGCGGGAGTTCGGCAGTTCGCCGTAGATCAACAGGAACGCGGTTTCGATGAAGTCACAATTCGCGGCGAGTTGTTCGATCGGGTAGCCACGGTAACGCAGGACGCCTTTTTCGCCGTCGAGAAACGTGATCGCACTGCGTGTGCTGCCGGTGTTGACGAAACCTTCGTCGAGGGTGATCGCACCGGTGGTCGCCCGCAGGCGGCTGATGTCGAGGGCGCGTTCGCCTTCGGTGCCTTCGACCAAAGGCAACTCGCAACTCTGATCACCTAGCTGAACGCGAACGGTGTCGATTTGCTCAATATCCAAACTTGAAGACGGCTTCATAGGTGACGCGATTCGTGTGAGTCAGAGTGGGCAAACAGATCGTGCGTTATTTGGGCGGTGGGGAATCCCTCAACAACGTTGACCCTTAACAACGTTGTCGTAGTGTAGCCCTGTGTCAGGTGATCGACAATCAGCGTGCCGGCATTCAAAATGAGATCGACAGATTTCCGGCGGCCCGCGTCACCGGATTGCCTGCGGGGCGAGATCGGCGTTCAATACCCGGGTCGCCATCAACCAACAGGATTTTCCCAGTGCGTGCACACATCATGGTGGTCGAGGACGAACAGCACCTCGGCGTCGGCATCAAATACAACTTAGAAGCGGAAGGGTATCGCGTTTCGTTGGTCGAAGACGGCCCGGCTGCATTGAAACTGATCGATCACTCGCCGCAGAGTATCGATCTGGTCATTCTCGACCTGATGTTGCCGGGCATGAGCGGCTATACCGTTTGCCAACGGATACGCGAGGCGGGGCTCGGCCTGCCGGTGTTGATGCTGTCCGCGAGAACACTGCCGGAGGATCGAACCCGTGGGTTCGACGTTGGTGCCAATCAGTACATGAGCAAACCGTTTGAACTCGACGAGATGCTCAGTCGGGTGAAAAATTTATTGCTCACCTCGCAACACACCGGGATGAGCAGCCAAGGCAACAACGCCGGAAACCGATCCGGTGCGTCGCACACGCCGGCACCGATGCCGACGCAAAAAGTCGACGCGATCGAGTTCGGCCGAGTCTCCGTCGACTTCCGGACTCACCAGGTCCGAGTTGCGGGCAAGGCGGTTCGGATGACGCCGAAGGAGCTCCGGCTGCTTAAGTATTTTGTCGAAAACCCCGAACGTGTGATCAGCCGCTCGGAATTGCTGGTCCACGTATGGGAAGTTTCGGGCAATATGCAAACCCGGGCGGTCGACCAGTTCATTGCCCGACTGCGAAAGATGATCGAACCTTCACCCGCCGAACCGGTGCATTTGTTAACGCTGCGTGACGCGGGGTACCGGTTCGTCCTGAAACCCGAATGTGAAGACGCCCTCGAAAGCGACGCCGCCGGTACAGACGCACCGGACGCCTCAACGGTGGCGGCCCCTGTTTCGCCGAACGATGACGCGGCGTCCGACGGCGAACCTGCTGCCAAGATCTCATCCGATAAACTTAAACCGCCCCAGAACGAATTGCCCGAGAACGAATCGTCCGGCAACGAATCGCCCGGCAACGAACCCTCGACCTCTTCGGATGAAGAACGCACCTGAGCATGATGAGGAACCGTTAAGATGACGATCGTGAATCAGGGGATTCCCATATTGTGAAAGGCGGATTCAAAACGCGTCGGCGGGTTGTTCGCTACGTGCGGCAGGTGGGTTGTTCGCTACGTGCGGCAGATCGTCACGCGGTGCTGTCGTGCGTTGACGGTAGGCATTTTCGCAAATCAGAATCCCTAGGCCCTCGCGGTTAAAAACCTTACACTGCCCATCGCCGACGTTTCAGCAAATCTCCTCCAAGCACCCGATAGACGTCCGT
>JBICHZ010000097.1:0-19778 GCA_043101355.1 Rhodopirellula sp. JB044 | reverse complement strand
CTCCGCTACGCTACCCCGAGCCAGTCTAAGGAAACCCGATGACCCGACTTTTGATGACGACCGCACTGACGATGCTTCCGGCGACTCTCGTGATGGGGCACGAAGGACACGGCCATGGTGCCGCCGGCCAAGAAAATACTTTGTGGCACTATTTGACGGAGCCGCAGCACGCGTGGGTGTTTGCATTGTTAGTCGTCGTGGCCGCCGCGGTGATCGGGTACCGCTGGCTCGAACGTGACCAGCATCAAAACGCTTAAGGTCGCGTCCTCGCAAACCTTGGTTTACGAGGGCAGTCGAAACTCTTGGCGGTTTGATGATTTATTTGCATACCGCATGACAACCATTGCCGACGGGCGTTGGCCGCGGTTGCGTCTGGTTAACCGCCTCAAACGCGGTACGGCTGATTAAATTAATTGGCCGTTGGTGAGTTTCGCTAGGATTGGGCTTTGATGCTGCACGAATGGTGTCGTTGTCGTGCGTGGTGGTGTTACTTGTTCGTGTTCGCGTCAGCGATCGTTTGCGGGTCTTCGATCACGAAGTAGTGGCCGTGGTCGCTGGTGACGAAGACAACGGTATCGTCCCAAGCGTCGTTTTGTTCGGCCCACTGAGTGACGGCGTGAAACGCCTCCTCGCCGCTGAGCACGGCTCCGATGCTGTTGTCGATATTGTTGGCGTGGTTGGCCCAGTCGACATCGCCTGCTTCCAGCATTATCCAGAACTCAGGCAGTTCTGTCTCGTCGTTTGAACTCGTGTTTGGGGCGGGTGCGGAAAGGACACGCAGGGCTGCTGTTGTCATTTCGGCGAGGGTTGGGTTTTCCGTGATGTCCGCATCGGAGTACTTCTCGGTGCCTTTGACGTCAAAGGTCGGGTTGTATTTCCCGTCGGCAGTTTGAAACGGTAGGTGTCCCCCTTTGCCGCCAAAGAAGCCGAGCAGGCGGTCACCGGTTTCGATCGCACGATTGATGGCGGCGGTGAGCACCGAGTGACCGGGCTCGCCAGGGGTTCGTTCGGCGACGATGTATTTGCGGTGCGAAGGGTCCGATTCACCGGGGCCGAGTCGGACGGCATCCAGGTCGGATTCGTGCAGGTATTTGTTACCCGGCATGAAGTTGTTGCCTTGCCCGTCGTCTTTGCCGGTGCCTTCACCCCAGCCGCCACCGATTAACACGTCGACGCCTGGCAATGGGTCGGTGCGATGAGCCGAGGAGGGGCGTCCGATGAGGTCGCGAGAAATATCTTGGTAGTCTTTGCGAGTGACGTTGTTAGCGTACGCCGCCCCGGGAGTGGCGTGGCTGACGGGGACGCTGGTGACGATGCCGATGCGAAAGCCTTCGCGTTGGAGTTCTCGCGCGATGGATTCGGCGTGGGTTCCGTCATGGGCAACGCCGATGGATCCGTTGTAAGTCTTGATGCCCGAGGTCAGGCTCGTTGCCGAGGATGCGGAATCGGTAAAGCGGTGAGGGCGTGAGCGGTCTTGTCCGATCGGGTACGCGATGCGGTCTCTTTCATGCCAAGGCATCGGGCCGGCGTACGTGGGGTCGAAACCGCCACCGGCGTCGGTGTTTTCGTTAACAACGATCTGCGAGTTGACATCAAATTTGCATCCGCCGGTTCTCGGCGTGGTTGAGATGAAGACGCTGTCAGTGACAGTGCCACGATAATCTTGAAAAGTAAGGCCACGACCCCGCCCACTGTCGTAGAGCATGTCTGCGTTCTTGTAGATCGATGCAGCCTGCGTGGTTTGCCAATCACATCCGTCAAAGATCATGAGGATGATGTGGCGTTTGCCGTTATCGGCCGCGATGCGTTGCAGGTCGTAGACGTCGATTTGGTCGTGGTAGTGAGCGTTGGGTTGGTAGGTTCCTTTGGGGATCTTTCCGAAGTGTTTTTTGAGCCGTTCTCGGTCGGAGTACAGACTGCCTCGTTCGCGAAGTGCCGAAAGGGTCATGCCGAAGGTGTACAGCGGAACAAGCCGGTTGCTGTGATTGACCCAAGTGCTGTATTTGTTGGGATGGTGGCCCCAGTGTCCCCACGCTGCGGACTGCTCCCGCATGGCGTTGGACTGCATATCGCGCATCGGATCATCGGTCGCGATTTGTTCGTCGAGAGGCCCCGTGTCGATCGAATTGGTAAGTGATTCGACAATCGACGTCAGTGGTGAATTTTTCTTGGCAGGCGTGTTTTGGTCTTTCGCAGCCGAGGTGTCCTTTTCGCCCGAGGCATTTTTTTTGATCGAATCGTTTTCGGCTGAGTTGGTTTTCTCGGTCGAGCTGTTCTTCTCGGCAGAGCAAAGCTGGTTCGAACTGATCGCCAACGCGGTCATCAACAATGCCGTCGCCAAGCGTATTGGAAACCGCGTTGGTCTCAGGGTGAAATGCAGATGGGAAGCCATGAAATCAAAAAGTTTCGTGGAGGATCGCATGGGAGAGTTTGGCGATTTGGGATAGATGGGAGGCAGGATGTCAGTGGCAACGTGCGAGGACGCCGAGATGATCGGGTGGCAAAGTTGCTCGACCGGCAGATTGAATCCGCCGGATGGGGGTAATCCGCCGAGAGGGATCGAACGGGGAGAGGTAGGTGGGCAGAACGGATTCGGGGTGCGGTGGGGATCGCCGGAAGGAATTTGGGTGGTCACCTGCCGGTGGCTGATGTCAGATCGAAGGGCCGTGGAGTGGGCTAGTTTGGTCACAACCAGCGGGATATGGAAGAGCAGTGCGGACGCAAATCGGGCGGATCATGCGGATCGGAAAGGGCGGGGCGATTGGGTCGTGATGAACGTCCCCCGGATGGGCTGTTGTGTTCTTCTTTTCTTCACGAAAGCCTGAATTTGCTTGACGAAATCGTCCTGCAGTCTTAGGTTCAGGGACTCTTCTTAATCACGGAATAACGGCAAGGAGGACTGCCATCATGGCTACTGTCTTCACCGGTGCGTCGGCAAACGGGGCGACCAGCGGTACCGAATCGCAATCGCATGCTCGGGGCGAAGCGGCGGCGTATTGGTTCGTAAACGCGGCGTTCCTACAAGAGATCAAGGACAGCAACCCTCATTTGTGGCATGAGGTGCATCGTCTTCGAACGCTTTGTGAGCTCGAACCGAGCGATTTAGAAAAACCGCAAGCGACGATACGGGAGTTGGTCGGTTGTCTCGATGAGCTGCGTGATCTGCTCGCGTTGCAGTTTGCTCTCGAGGAGTCGTATGGGTTGATCTCGGCAGATTCGGATGCGGCCCAGCGGATCGCGGCTTCGCTTTCGATCGCTGAGCAAAGCGACGCTGAGCATGAACGGCAGCGTATGGTTCGTAACGTTACGGATCAACATCGTTGCTTGTATCTTCAATTAATCGACTTGGTAGAACAAGCCGAAGAACTACAATACAGAGGATGCGACGTCGACTGTTTGCGAATGATGGCGAGGTCGATCGAGCGGTTCTCCCGCGACCTGACGGCGCATGAAAGATTGGAAGCGGAGTTGATCCGTTTGCACGACAGTCGGGCTCGGAGCGGTGGGTCGGACGAATAAAAACTTCGTTAAAGAGCGTTGCGGCAGTCCTGCCCGCGTTTGCGACGAAACCCCTAAGGAGGTTTGAATATGTTGGGTGATTCACGTACCAAGCCAATGGAAATTCTATTGGTGGAAGACGGTTTGGTAGACGCTCGTATCACCATTCATGCTCTGCGTCGCAGCGGTGTGCATCATCGGTTGACGTTGGTGCGGACGGTGCACGAGGCGATCCTTTTCATGAAACGCACCGGGATCTTTGCTCGGGCTCCGCGTTTGGATTTGCTGCTGCTCGATATGATTTTGCCCGATGGCACGGGGCTCGATGTTCTCGAGGAAATGCTGGAGATTCACCCTGATTCGGCGCGGATCACCACGGTTGTTCTGACGGCGCTGGAGGACGAAACCTACCGTCAACGTTGTGACGAGCTCGGCGTTTATGACTACATTCAAAAGCCGGTCAGTGAAGAAGAGTTCTTGCGGGTCGTCCGTGACCACAAGAAGTTAATGATTCACCTGCAGCAGGTGGCTGTGGCGACCGCCGATCAAGAAGCGCAGGGGTCGAGCGTTTCATCCTCATAGAGTCTTTTACAGGAAACGTCGTTGATGCGGAATCGTTGCTTGCTAAGTGCCGTTGTTTTTGTGATCGCAGCGGGCATCTGCGGAGAGTCGGCTGCGGAAACGGATACGGCGACGGTTCAGAAGAAGACGATTCAACCGCTCGGGCCGATTGAACGTTTTGCAACGGGGTTCCGGTTCACCGAAGGCCCCGCGGTGATGTCGGACGGTGAGCTTTACTTCACCGACATTCCCAATAACGCGATCCAGCATTTCGACTCCCGTGGCTTTCTTAGCCTCTTCACCGGGGAGTCCAACCACGCAAATGGTTTGTGGCCCCTTTCGGATGACAAGCTGCTCGCGTGCGAAATGGACGGGGCGGTGGTTCGGTACGATCTCGCCGATGGTTCCCGCGAAGTGTTGGTCGATGAGTATGAGGGGGTACGCTTCAACGCGTGTAACGACCTCGTCGTCGATCGTTTGGGTGGTATCTATTTCACGGATCCGCACTATCGGGCTCCGACGCCGTTGCCGCAAAAAGTCAGAGCCGTCTATTACCTCTCGAGTGAAGGCGAGGTCAAACGATTGACCGGTGACCTCAACGCGCCCAACGGGATCGGATTGTCGCTCGACGAAAAGACGCTGTACGTCATTCCGAGTATGCAGAGTGAAATGTTGGCGTTCGATATCGACGAGCCGGGCAAATTGTCGAACCAACGTGAGTTCTGCGTTCTCGAACAACCCGATGGGGTACAGGGGACCGGCGGCGACGGGATGGCCGTCGATGTTGAGGGAAATTTGTACATCACGACTCATTTAGGTGTGCAGATCTTCAGCCCGTCTGGGGAGGCTCTCGGAACGGTTGCGTTCCCGGAGCGTTCGTGCAACGTCACCTTCGGCGGCGAAGATTTCAAAACAATGATCGTGACGGCGCAAACTTCTGTTTACATCGTGCCCATGCCTATCGCGGGCAGTCGTCGCGGAATGTAGCGATCGCTGCAGTCGATCAACTATTTTGATTTGCGTTTTTGCCCGCCGATCATTGGAATCGGGGCATGTTTGCCGGCCGACTATGATGTAAGTGCTGGAAAACCGTGAACGAACTGGCGTGCGTTTCAGTAGAACGTTCGGACAGAACATCAAACGTTGGAGAAATTTGTATGCGATCAAACCATCTTCCTACTCACTCTTTTTGGTTCGGGTCGCTCGCGACAATTTGTTTGGCAGTTGCGACTTCGGTGACGAGCGGATTGGGAACGCAGGTTCGCGCGGCCGACGAGGGGAATGAGACGAGTGAAGTCGCCGCGGAAGAAACAGCACCGACTGACGCAAGGACAGAGGAATCGACCGTTTCCGAGGAGACAGTTTCCGAGGAGTCAGCGGGCGATTCCGAGCCGAAGAAGTCGGACGAGCAGGCGGTCAAGTTCGGGAGTTACAACCCGCTGAATCAATTCGAGCGTTATGTGATTTTGCAGAAGGGGACCGAACGTCCCAGCAACGCGGGATATACGATGAACAAACGCGAGGGGACGTATATCTGTCGTCGGTGCAACGCGAAGCTGTATCTGAGCAAAGACAAGTTTGAGAGCCATTGTGGATGGCCGAGTTTTGATGACGAGATCAAAGGTGCGATCACGCGTCAAACGGATGCCGATGGCGTTCGGATTGAAATCCTGTGCAAAAACTGCGGCGGTCACCTCGGTCACGTTTTTATGGGTGAACGGATGACTGAGAAGAACACGCGTCACTGTGTCAACTCGACATCGATGCGGTTCATCCCGAAAGGCAAGACGATTCCGCCAAAGATCCGCCCCGCGAGCGAGCGTTCGACATCAGTGAAGTAGAGGGTGTCAACGTCGCCTTTTAACGCACAACGCAGTTTGGTCTTCGGGAGGAAGTGTGAATCAACCGCTTGCTCGATGATACGACGGCTAGTGGGATTTGGTACAGTGTCGTGGAGTGTGTCGCCGCGAACTCGTGTCACGACGGTTGTTGATCCGAAGCGGTGGCGAAGGACGGTCTGAAGCGGATAGACGGTCTAGGATTCCGAGCCTGAGTTTGGGGGGGCCGCCGCGATGTCTGATGAGCTTTTCTTTTGGCAGCATGAGCGCGAGGAGTCTGAAGCTTCCGCGGAAGAGTCGCTGCGGGCGAGTGATCAGGCAAACGCTGTCAATGTCAATGTCGGTGAATGGGAGGCCGGCCGAATCGGCCCCCGCGAGAGCGTTTCGGGTGAGAATGTTTCGGGCGAAGACGCTGCCGCGGACCGAGAGAGTGGAACGGTCGGGTTTGACTCGGCGATCGATCCTGGGCTGCGAGATCGGTTGCAGTTGTGTTTGCTGCCTGTTCTTGGGCCTCGGGGGCTGTCGATGTTGCTCGAAGAGTTTGGTACGGCGGGGCGGGTGCTCGCCGCCGAGAAATCGGCGCTCGAGCGAGTCGTGGGGATCGGACCGAAGCTCGCTCACGTGATCCGAACGGCGAGCGATCATATCGACGTCGACCAAGTCGTCCGTTGGTGTCGCGAGAATCATGTCAGGGTTTTGCAGCCCGGGGCGAGTGGGTACCCGCCCGCGATTGCCGACCTGGAGGACGCCCCACCGATTTTGTTCAGCCGTGGGCGGCCGATCGAGGCGGATCGTTTCGCAGTGGCCATCGTCGGCACGCGGCACGCGACGCCCTACGGATTGCAGCAGACGCGACGACTCGCCCGTGATCTCGCCGCGGCGTCGGTGACGATCGTGAGTGGATTGGCTCGTGGCGTGGACACGGCGGCACATCGAGCAGCCCTGGAGGTGGGTGGGCGTACGGTCGCGTTTCTCGGCGGCGGACTCGGCCAGATGTATCCGCCGGAGAACAAGGCTTTGGCAGACGAGATTGCGACGTCTGGGGCGGTGATCAGCGAGTATGCTCCGATGGCGAAGCCTCGCGGTGGGATGTTTCCGCAGCGCAATCGGCTGATTGCGGCGGCGGGTTTGGCGACTTTGGTGATCGAGGCTCCCGAGCGGAGCGGTTCGCTGATCACGGCGAGATTGGCGTCTGAAATGGGACGCGGGGTCGGGGCTTTGCCGGGCCCGGTCAACAGCCGAGCCTCCCAGGGGTGTCACCGATTGATTCGCGACGGCGGGACGTTGGTGACCAACGCGGATGATGTGCTCGAATTGCTCGGACCGATCGGTCAACCGATTACGCAATGTATTGAATCGGAGGCGAACCGGAACGATCGAGAGGTTCGCCACGGCCGCGAGGTCACGCTCAACGATGTCGAGAGGGCGGTTTTGGATCGGATTTCGCCGACCGGGACATCTCTTGACGAGGTCACCGTGGAGTGTGAATTGTCCGCTGCCCGGGTGTCTGCGGTGGTCAGCGTGTTGGAGATGAAACGGCTCATCCGCCGGCTGAGCAGCCAATATGTGGCCCGTGTTTGAGGCCGATGCGATGTCAAGTCATCTTGACCTTTAAATTCCATCGGCGATACCCTTTGCAGTTTGTGGTTCCCCTCCCGCCCCCTCCCTCCGTCCGCAGGTCAAGGCACCCAACGTTAGTGTCGGCTTCGCGGGTTTATGTAGGCTTCTCTGATGAGTTCGAGTCCGTTCGAGATTTTTCGACGCAACCTCAAGCCGATGATGGTCTTTTTGACCCTTTTGGCTCTGTTTTCTTTCGTTGTATTACCCGCCTTGGACACGTACATGCGTCGTGGCGGTGGGATGAATTCCGACCCGGTCGCGGCGACGTTTGACGGTGTGGAATTGACCCGAGCGCGGGTCGCACGGACGACTCAAAATCACGCGGCGGTGGTGCGTTTTCTCAGCGAATTGGCTGGTGAAACGATCAATCGTGGCGGCGTCCCGCAAACTCCCGGGTTCCAATATGACGAGCAATCGGGCCAGATCCAGTCGCTCGGCATCGATTCCAATCCCGGTGAAGAGGCCACCGTCAACACGCTGCGTTTTTACAACGAGGCACAAAAAGCCGGCTTCGAACTCGACGATGCGGCGATCGGCAACTGGCTGACTCGGTTCACCGACGGAACGGTTTCGGACGGCGAAATGATCGCGATGTTGCTGCGTAGCAGCGGAAACCAACTCGGTCAGCAGCATCTCTACGAGCAGTTGCGGATGCATTTGTTGGCCGATTTGTACCAACGGAGTTCGTTGGTTGGGCTGACCAACGGCCAGATTCCCGTGGTCACACCGCTCGGCCAGTGGGAGAATTTCCTGAAGTTGAACCGCAAAGCGACCGTGAACGCCTATGGCGTGCTCGTGAGCGAGTATTTGGACCAAACCGATGACAATCCGAGTGAATCGGACATCAAGGAAGTCTACGAAGAGGGGAAAGAGCGTCTGAGCTATCCGGGCAGTCAATCGCCACTGCCCGCGTTCGCTCAGCCTGATTCGGCGGTGATCGAGTGGGTTGCCGCGGACCTGCAGTCGTTCATCGATGCCGAGAAAGCGAAGCTCAGCGAAGAAGAAATTCGTGCCGAATACGAACGCCGTATCGCAGGCGGTGATTTCCAGTTGCCCGTTGAATCAGAAGAAGAGGCGGGCGAGGAGGCTCCCACCGAAAGCGACGTGGAGGAAGCGACCGAACCAGCCGCAGAAAACAGCGAAGAATCGGGCGTAGAAGCCAGCGAAGAAACAGTGGAAGAGTCCGATGCGGGCGACGAAGGCGAGTCCGAAACACCGGCGGTAGAGGAGTCCTCGTCGAATTCCAGCCTCGACAATTCCGTCCGCTTGGTGATGTTCCAAGACGAGTCGGCGGGTGCCGAGGAAGAGCCAGCGACTGCAGAGGAATCTGCCAAGGAAGACATCCCTGCCGAAGAAACGGCCGAGGAAACTGCTGCCGTAGAAGACAGCACTGAAGAAACCCCTGCCGAGGAAGAATCGGCGGAAGAAGGGTCTGCTCAGGACAGTGAGGAGATGGCTGATGAGTCCGAAACGGCAGCCGAGGAGTCCGAAGAAGCCGATGGTCTGGAAATGGCCGATGACGCCGAGGAAACCACTAGCCTCGAATTGGACGACGAGCCCGAGACCCGCCCGCAGTCGTTCGAAGAAGTTCGCGACGAAATCGCTACCGACATGGTGGTCGAATCCGCTCGCAACGCTCTCGATCGTGCGATCACCGAAGCGAACAAGCGGATGCGGCTCTACTTCAGCCAACGCGCCGTTCACGAAAGCAACGTGTCGGTCGGTGTCCAAAAAGAAGAAGACGCTCCGAAGCCTTTGGACCTGAAGGAGATGGCGAAGGAACTCGGAATGGAATACGGTTCCACCGATGGTGACCTGGTCAACCGCGTGAGTGTGGAAGACGTGGGTCCCGGAGCCTCCTATGGGCTCGGTACCGGATTCAACCGTCGCGGCCCACCGTTCAGCGCGATGATGTTCGGCGCCCCGATGCAGGACGGGACCGTCTTGCCACCGCAACCGGAATTCTCGCCATTGCGATCGGTCGATCTGGAACAGGGTGTCAGCTACATCAGTTGGAAAACCGAAGACGTTCCTTCCTCGGTTCCAGAATTGGACGACGTCCGCGACGAGGTGGTGTTGTACATCCGAACGCGGGAAGCGAGAGAGCTCGCCAAGAAAGCCGCTGAAGAGCTCGCGGCGACCGCGGGCGAAGGCGACAAGTCGTTGTCAGAGATCATCCCTGAGGGCAAAGAAGAGAACCTGATTGAAAACGTCGGTCCGTTCAGTTGGCTCGAGCAACTCGGGTTCATGCAAACCGTCATCGCCGAGGTTCCTCAACTCGATGCGGTGGGCGACGAGTTCATGCAAGCGGTATTCACGACCGAGTTGGGTGAGTACGGCGTGGCATCGAACGATCCCCAAAGCGTGTACTACGTGGTGACGCCGACCGAGTTTCAACCGGAGGTTGAGGAATTGCAGGAACAGTTCCGCCAACCACAACAACGTTTCATGGCTCAACTGTTGGGCAACCAGGACGCACGAAACATCGTTCGTGGCTTCTACGAGTCGGTCGACGAGCGAACTGGTTTCGAGATGCGTTTGTCGAACGACGAATAGTCGAAACGTTGAGCCGGAACATCGAAACGCGATCGGTGTTCGTGCGGTGAACGATCGACCGGCATCAAGTGTCGGTCGGAACAAAACGAAAAAGGGCGAGGCAGCAAGTTGCTGTCTCGCCCTTTTTGCATTGTTGTTAGCTCTCTTTGTGGGTGGTGGATCTTGTCAAAGATCCTGCTGCATGAGGATCTTTGACAAGATCCTCTACCGCCTACCCGGTGAACAAACTGCGCCGGAGTGCTGGAGCGTCTTTAAAACACTCTAGCTGACCTTTTCGGCTCGGGCGACTTCGCGTGACTCGCGGCTCAGCAGGGCGTTGGCCTGGTCGTCGTTGACGAACTGCTCCGCCTTTGGATCCCACTCGAGTTCTCGGTCGAGCATGAGGGTCAGGTTGCACAGGTGGCACGAGGTCATCGTGCGGTGATGGGACCAAACGTCGGAGATCGGCAATCCGCCTTCTTCGATGCAGGCGAAGAAGTTGGCCATGTGGTTGCCGGGCTTCTTGCCTTTGCACAGCTCCACGATTTTCTCGTCGAGTTCCTTGCGATCTTCGTCGGTCAATGCGTCCATCGGGCGTCCTTGGATCTTGCCGCGGTTGACAAAAATCCGACCTTTGTCGCCTTCGAAGAGGATGCCGTTTCCGAAGTCGACGTTGTCACCTTCGCGTTTGTAGTGATGGTTCACGCTCAGGGTCGCACCATCGGCGTATTCCAAATTGACGTGGAATTTTGTCGCGGCGTTGTAGCCGTTGGGCAGCGAAGCGTCACCGCTGAAGAATGATTTCCAATTGAAGTCGTCGGGGACGATGGGGGTGAAATCGCCTTCGCCGGAAACTTTGACCGGGCCGGTTTCACCGGGAGCGATTGCCCACTGGGCGATATCGATGTGGTGAGCACCCCAGTCGGTCATTTTGCCGCCGGAGTATTCGAGATACCAACGGAAGAAACGTCGTCGCTCTTCGCTGTATTTGGCCTCGGGGGCGGGGCCGACCCACAAATCCCAATCGATGTCTTCGGGTGCGGTCGTGTTTTCGAACGGGCCGCCTGTCGGTGCGCCACCGATGGCCACGTAGGCGTTGACGTTATCGCCGAGGCGACCTGTTTGCACCATGGCGATGGCGGTCAGGAAGCGGGTTTTGTCGCTGCGTTGTTGTGTGCCGACCTGGAAGACCTTGCCGGTTTCCTCGACCACTTTACAGATCTCTTTGCCCTCGTCGATGGTCAGGGTGAGGGGTTTTTCGCAGTAGACGTGGGCACCGGCTCGCAGTGCATCGATCGCGATTTGTGCGTGCCAGTGGTCGGGGGTTCCGATCGTCACGACGTCGGGTTTTTCGGTTTCCAGCAGATCGCGATAGTCGCGATAGGTGGTTAGTTTTCCGCCGAAGGATTCGTTGAATTCAGCAGCGTGTTTGTCGTCGACGTCGCATACGGCGATCATGTTGGCGAAACCGGCGGCTTGGCGAGCGATGGCTCCACCGCGGTTGTATCGGCCTCGGCTGCCCCCGACTCCAATGGCAGCGAGCCGTAGTTTTTTCGAACCCGATTCATTCGATTGATCGGCTGCCGATACCGTTGCGGCGAGGGTCAGTGCCGAGCCGGCTGCGGCACCGGTGCGTAGGAAATCTCTGCGGTTGGCGTTCATCAGACGTTCCGTGGGGTTGGAAGGAGGAAAACGTTGAGGGGGTAAGAGCGGGGCAACAGACCCGATGAAGGATCGTTAGTTCGTGTTTCTATTGGGTGTCGCTTTCGATGCTGCTGATTTTGAACGTCCAGGCGAAATCACAGGGCATCCGCGAGGGGTTCAGCGACGGCATGTCGATGACGACGTTGTTCCCTTTTTGTGTCCATGGCAGTTCACCTTCGTGGCCGAGCATGGTGACGACGGCGTCGGGTGAAGCCTTGATGTTGTTGAGTGTTAATTGGCCGTCGGGGAAGACGGCACAGATCGCGTAGAGCGTTTCGCCTTTTCGGGTGAAGACGGCTTCTTTGCGAGCTTTGCCTTCGTCCGGGTTTTTCATCAGTTTGTTGACGTCGTATTTGACCCGGTAGTTGCCTTTGCCAAGCTCTTCTTCTTTGCCGGCAGTCCACTGGCAGGTCTGCGAGTGCGTTGTTGTGTCGTAGATGGCTTCGCCGTTGACGGACAGCCACTGCCCGATTTCGGCGAGTCGTTCTTCCATCAGTGGCGGGATGCGACCGTCGGCGGTTGGGCCGATGTCGAGCAGGAAGTTGCCGCCGCGGGAAACGATGTCGATCAACATCAGGACGAGCGATTCGCTGCTGTTGTAGTCCTCGAATCGCTCGGTGCGACTGTATCCGAACGAGTGAGCCATGCCGCGGTTTTCCTCCCAGGGGTTTTCCGCGTTGGGCAGGCCGGCACCGTATTCGGTGGTGTAGTATCCGCCGTGTTTGTGCCGGTCACCTTTGCCCCATCGGTCGTTGATAACAACATCTTCTTTGCAGGGAGATTCATTGAACAACCAAGTCAACATTTCGGAGGTTCGCCATGTCGCGGCGGGGTGATCCCATTCGCCGTCGGTGAAGATGACGGCGGGGTGATAACGATTGACCATGTCCTTGAATTGCGGGATCAGGTGTTTGTCGACAAACAGGTCAACGTCCGCGGTGTAGAGAGGGTTGAACCATTCGTAAATCGAATAGTAGAGCCCCATTTTGACGTCGGTCTTGCGGACCGCTTCGGTGAGTTCGCCGACGAGATCGCGACCCGGTCCCGAGTTCGTGCTGTTCCAGGGACGTCCCCAGGCGAGGTCCGCTTCCTCGCTCGGCCAGAGGCAATAACCGTCGTGGTGTTTGGAGGTCAAAACGACGTATTTTGCGCCGGACTCTTCGAACGCCTTGGCCCATTGGTCCGCGTCGAACAAATCGCACGTGAACATCGGCACGAAGTCAGGGTAGGTGAAACGTTCCCCGTAGACGCGGTTGTGGAACTTTTTGACGAGTTTGTGTGAGCGTCGTTTGGGGTTGGCGAGATCCATCCAGTACCACTCCGAGTAACGCCCCACTTCGGAGAACGCGGGAACGGAATAGGGGCCCCAGTGGATAAAGATGCCGAATTTTGCGTCACGCCACCACTGAGGAGTCGGGCGGGCATCGATCGCCTTCCAGGCATCGGCTTCGCGTTGAGCAGATTGCGATTCAGTTTCGACCGAAGCGGTTTGTTGAGCGTTGGCGGCGCAAACGCAAAAAAGGGACAGTGTCAAAAGACAGAGTTGCGGAACTCGATTTAGCACGGTGGTACTCAGGCGAGGATGTTCGGGTAAACGCGAAATAGGAAAGCCATTTGGACGAAGAGTGATGTCGAATCAAATCCATTGCTCTGCATCGACCGGTTCGCGGTTGGGGAGAAACCCCGGCGTGGTGGGAATTGATGTGTTGGTGGGAATAACCGCTTTGCCGGTGCGGTCAGCGTTGGCCGGTAGAGCGGCGCCTTGTTGGCGGGATGGAAACGGTAGGCTTTCCAGGTAAGGGTTATAGGATGAGTATACTCGCTGATCCGTGCCGAGGGACCGCGGCGAACGCGGGCCAGACGATTTTACGTCTATGGATTGCGCCGGCCGCGTGGCGTTCTTGCTCCGCGTGGCGGTCTTATTTCGTGCAGCGATACACGAACGCCGGAGGGACGTTGCGCCAAACCGTGGGGCTGCGATGCACCTCCGAAAAGCTCTCACGTAGCTTTTTTGAAAATCGTATGCCTGCCGGCAGCACGACACCCTGCCAGTAAGCGAACGTGGCGAATTGTCCGCCGGGACGCAGCACGTCGAGGGTCGCATCGAGGATGCTGCGTTGCAGCGATTCCGGAAACGAAGCCCATGGCAGTCCGCAGATGATCGCGTCGACCTGATCGATCCCGGCGTCTTGGCACAAGCGGACAACGTCGTCGGCCGATTCCTCGTGAACGTCCACGCCGGGGCAACGTTTGCGAGTCAGTTCGGCCAGGTCCGCGGAGCGTTCGATCGCGAAGAATTTTGCGTCCGGGTGCAAACGATTCACGATCCCTTCGGTAAAGACACCGGTGCCTGGCCCATACTCCACGATGCCCCGGGCGTTGTCCCAGTCAAACCACTCAACCATCGTTTTAACCAAGCCCGGACTGCTGGGCATGATCGCCCCGACTGCGGTCGGATTGCGGGCGAAGTTCTTCAGGAACGTCCACGTTGCCGAGGTTCCTCCATCGAACGATCCGGAGGTCGGTTGGTGTGCCGAGGGGACGTCCGATTCGGCAGGATGTTTGGAAATGGCTCGGATTCTCGAAAGCAGAGTCGGTGCGTGAAACTCGTTGGGCGTTTTGCCGCTGAGCGATCCGATGATAACTCATTTGGACTGTGAGGTGGACGCTGCTTTGTTCTCGATGCTTCGACGGTCTGTCGAGTCTCGGAGGAGGCTCGGTCGACGCTCAGTCGAGGCAAAACGGGCACTCAGTCGAGTTCGGGTTCTTCGACGTCCACGTTCAGCCCCTTGAGAACCTCATTGAGCTTTTTCTCGAGATCGTCGAGCTGTTCGAGGGCCTCGTCTTGGCGGCGTTCGAGATCCGCGAGCAATTGACCGGGGGCGTTTTCTTCGGGTTCGGAAAGGAACGTAGGGAACATCGTGTTGCTCAGCGGGATAGCGTTCGTTGGGTTTCGAATTTCGACACCGGTGCCACCCGATGGGGCGTTTCATCGAAGCCGGAGCCGGGGGGAAGCCTCCTGGTGGGCCGCCCGACGGTTATGACGATCGGCCGTTTTGGTGGCGATTCGCAGCGTCGGGCCGGTCGTAACGGTGGTTCGGAAAAGGGGGAATTTGCCGGTTGTCCGGCTGGCAACGGTCCTAGCGGTTTTGGTATCCATGGAGCGTGAATGACCGGAAATGCCGGTTTATCGTTAAGGAAAAGGCTCCCGAGCCGATCTGAACGCGGGCAACACCCGGTGAAGGTGCAGCGAACGTGAACGCGAGTTCGCACGACCGAAATGCGAGCCGATTGCACGACCCACCAATTTGTGGGCGTGTGATTAGCGTTTGCCCCTGCGCGGTCGCAGTCTTGGCGACGACAATCGGGGTGATGTGCGTCCAGTCGGGATGTCGGGGCATCGTCAAATTCGGAGAGAGCCGGCAGACCGTGGCGGCACGACGTTTGTCACGACAGGGGCTCAAAGCGGCTCGTGAAGGCGAATGGATGGTCGCCGAAACCTTGTTCAGCGAGTCGCTAGACGTTTCCGACAACAATGACGCCGCTCATCGAGGCCTCGCCGATACGCTCTGGCAGCGGGGCAGACGCAACGACGCGATCGAGCATCTCAAACAGGCCGTGCAGCTCAGTGCGGGCGACCCGAAGCACCTGCAACGGCTCGGACGGATGTATCTCGAGTTGGGCCGTGTCGACGAAGCCGCCCGGCAGTGCGAGATCGCGTTGCAGTCGGACCGGGAATGGGCGGCTCTGTGGGCATTGCGGGGAGACTGTGAAAACGCGCAGGGACGCCCCGATGCGGCGCTCGCGGCGTATCACCGGGCTCTGTCGCTGCAGCCGGACTATCCGTACGTGCAATTGCAGACGGCCGAAATCTATCATCAGCAGAAACGACATGACCGGCTGCTCGCCACGCTGGACCGGCTGAACGAGTCCAGTGCTTCGCAGATGGTGAACCAGACCGACGGCGGGATCGTTCCGGGGCGTGCCGACCTGCTGCGCGGGCTGGCGATGCGAGAGCTCGGCCGGATCGAGGAGTCCAATCGTTATCTGATCGCCGCGGCGGAAAAGAACCCTGCCGACGTGACCGCTCGGCTGCAGCTCGCCGCGGCCTCAATCGCCGACGGGGATCCTGCCTCGGCGCAGGCTTGGCTCGCCCAGGCGATGCGAGTCGACCCCGAAGCGGTGGCCGCCTCGGGATGGGTTCGCAGCGGCATCGATACGACGGAAGTCGCCAACAGCATGATTCCCTCGGCGATGGAAAACCCGATGACGGGCGTGCGGACGGCCGGCGGAACGAATCCTTATGGTTCTGCGTCCTCTTATGGAAATGGGTCGGCGTACCAATTGCCGCCGGATTTCCAGGTGCCCACGTCTCGATCGCGGATGGCGGTCGGCCCGGTCGAAACCGAGAATCGCTGATCCTCGCTGCGGTCGCCATGGCCTCGCAACTACTTTCTCGTGAGGGCGTTTGAGCTAACCACCCACATGCCCGGTTGTGAGTCCGCGGTCGAAAGAGGATTCTATCGAGTGACAGAAACAGTGGGCGGGGTGACCGCTGGCGATCGCATTGGTCGATCGCTGGAGGAAAGTCCGGGCTCCGCAGGGCAGGATGGTCGATAACGTCGACCGGCCGCGAGGTTAGGGAAAGTGCAGCAGAAAGCAGACCGCCGAACGGTTTGGGGTGACCCCTTTAGGAGTCGCCTTCAATGCGTGGTAAGGGTGAAACGGTGCGGTAAGAGCGCACCAGCGACCGGGGTGACTCGGTCGGCTCGGTAAACCCCATCCGGAGCTAGACCAAACAGGGTGCATTCACGAGGCGGCCCGTCTCGTTATCGACATCCGGGTAGGTTGCAATTGAGGCGGCGAGCAATCGTCGTGCACAGATAAATGGTCACCGGCAACGAACGTTGTCACAAAACCCGGCTTACAAGCCCGCTGGATCTGTCGTTTTATTCACATTGGGCTTTCTCAATATTGAATCGCTAACATTTATTTAACGTCTCCCTTTACTAAGGCGTCAGCAACGCAACCGCTCCAGCCATGACGATCTCGCGAGCCGACGAACGTTATCTTCGCCAATCTCAGTTCGATCCGATCGGAACCGAGGGGCAGGCTCGTATTGAAAACGCACGAGTCGCGGTTCTCGGGTGCGGCGCACTCGGCAGCGTCGCGGCGGAATTGCTCGCCCGTGCCGGTGTCGGCATGATCCGATTGATCGATCGCGATCTCGTCGAGTGGAGCAATCTGCAGCGGCAGAGTTTGTACACCGAGGTGGATGCGGAAACCGCTGCTGCCAAAGCCGAAGCCGCTGCGTCGCATCTTCGAGCAATCAACTCGTCCATTGAAATCGATGAACGCGTGGTTGATATCACGTCGAACAACATCGCGTCGAATCTCGAGAACGTCGATATCGTGATCGATGCTACGGACAACTTTTCGGCTCGCTTGCTGCTCAACGACTGGTCGATTCAGACGGGGACGCCTTGGGTGCATGGCGGATGTATCGGCGCAGGGGGACAGGTGCGTTTGTTTGATGGCGGGACGCCCTGTTTTCGATGTCTGTTGCCTCAACCGCCTTTGCCGGGCGAGACTGCCACCTGTGACACAGCCGGTGTGATCGGTCCGGCGACGCATCTGATCGCGAGTCTGCAGGCCTGTGAAGCGATCAAGTGGATCTCCGGAAATCGTTTCGACGTTCGCGACGAAGTCCTGTCGGTGGATCTGTGGCACAACCAAATTCGAACGATCCGGTTGACTCCTGCCGAAAATTGCCGAGCCTGCGTTGGGCAGGAATTTGATTTTTTGAACGCGTCGTCGGCCGAGGAGAGTTCCGCCGAAACGCTCTGTGGTCGCGACGCGGTGCAGATCGCCGGTGCGGGAGTCGCCGTCGACCTGGGACGCATGGCGCGGGCGTGGGAGTCCGTCGGCGAGGTGAAGATGTCCCGGTTTTTCGTGCGATTGTCGCTGCCCGAACAACGCGTGCTGACTCTGTTTCGGGACGGACGTGCGGTGATTAGCGGCGTTCGTGACATCCCACACGCTCGTTCGCTGTTCGACCGTTACGTCGGGTCGTAGCAGAACGTTTCTGCGGCGGTGTCGGCCGCACCGCGGATGAATTTGAGAACACCCGATCGGTAACGAAACCAACGACACATTGAAATTCCGCTAAGCTATCGGCATGTCCAACGTTACGCCCACCGCCGATGAATCGCAGCCCACGTCCCCGTCGGTGGATGAGGCAGGTCCGCTGCTTTCGCCTGCCCTTTTGCAGCGACTCGAAAGACTCGAGTTGGTGTCGAGGAAGATCTTTCGCGGGCGGATGAAAGGCGAGCGGATCAGTCGCCGCAAAGGCCAAAGTGTCGAGTTTGCAGACTTTCGCAACTACGTTCCCGGTGATGACCTGCGACTGATTGATTGGAACCTCTACGCGCGATTGGATCAGTTGTTCTTGAAACTATTCCAAGAAGAAGAGGACCTGCATTTTTATGCATTGATCGACACGAGTGCTTCGATGAACTTCGGGACACCCAATCAACTACGGGTGGCCAAACAGCTCGCTGCTGCACTCGGTTACGTCGGTTTGTGTCGCGGCGACCGGGTTTCTGTTCAGGCACTCGGGCCGAATGGACGAAACGCTCCGGTCGTTCGATCTCGTGCGGCGCTTTGGAAACTGTTGAAGTACCTCGACGGTCTACAGCCGGCCGCGAATCAAGATCCCGACGCCAATGTGTCGCTGCATGACGGGGTGAAGGATTTTGTTCTTCGTGGGACATCCACCGGCGTTGTGGTTTTGATCACCGATTTGATGGACAAGGCGGGATACGAGTCCGCATTACGAATGTTGATCGGCCGGCAGATGGATGTGTTCGTGCTGCAGGTTTTGTCGCAGGAAGAACTCGATCCGCCGTTGCGAGGCGACCGTCGATTGATCGACGTGGAGGACGGTGACGCGGCCGAAATCACCGTCAATCAACACGTGATCGATCGCTATCAAGAGACATTGAAATCGTTTCTTCATCAGGCACGGCAGTATTGTGCACAACGATCGATCATGCACGTTCTCGTGCCGACCGACACACCGATCGAAACCGTGATGACGAAATACCTGCGATCACGGGGAGTGGTTCGATGAGTTTGATCCCCGCCCTGACTGGTATTTGGCCGTGGGTTGCGTTGGTGGCGGTTCCGCTCGGTATCGTGCTGCTGTACTTCCTGAAGCTGCGACGCGAACCGGTTGAGGTCCCGAGTACCTATCTCTGGTCTCGAACGATTGAGGATTTGCACGTCAACAGTCTGCTGCAGCGACTCCGCAACAGCATTCTTTTGTTGCTGCAGTTGCTCGCAGTTTTGTTGGCCGCGTTTGCGTTGTTTCGACCGGGCGTGAGAGCGGATACGAGTTCGCTCGGGCGATTGGTTTACCTGCTCGACACGTCGGCGAGCATGCAGGCCCCGGCGCAGCAGGATGGTGAATCGAAACCGATGACGCGGTTCGAGTACGCCCGGAAGTTGATCGGCGACCGGATCGATACGATGCACGATGACGAGACCGCGATGTTGATCGCGTTTAGTGATCGCGCCGAAGTCATGCAGGCCTTCACGTCGGATCGGTCACGACTACGTGACGCGCTTCAACGGTGTGAGGTGACGAACCGACCGACGGACATCCTCGGTGCGTTGCGTGCCGCAGACGGGCTCGCCAACCCACGTCGAACGTCAGAGATTGCCGACATCGGCGACGTTCAGGTGGCCGACGCGTTGCCTGCCGAGTTGTTGCTCTACAGCGACGGTGGTTTTCAAAATGTGACCGAATTCAATCTCGGGAATTTGAAACCTGTCTATCACTCGATCGGTGAGTCCGAGACGAAGAACCTCGCGGTGGCTTCGTTTTCTGCCACTCGAGATCTGCAGGACCCGAGCAAGATCGAAGCCTTCGCAACGGTCATCAACAGCGGAGAGGTCGCCGCGAGCGCCGAGGCATCGTTGTTTCTCGAAGGGCGTTTGGTCGATGCCGCGTCGGTGGAA
>JBICHZ010000096.1:0-4130 GCA_043101355.1 Rhodopirellula sp. JB044 | reverse complement strand
ACTCATGCGGACACCCCCGAGGCATTCGTGGATCAACTCGAAACACCCGCTGAATTCAACTCCAACCGTTCAGAATCGCCGGACGCCCCCGACGAGAACCCGCCGACACAGAAAATCCGATCGTCACCCGCGAGAACCTTGCGAACGCTGCTGATCGGGTTCGCCATCGCATTATCGCTGCTCGCTTTTCCGACCGTACTGCCGTGGATGATCGCAGGGTGGTTGGTCGTGTTTACCATCAACGCCTGCCGTGGACGTATCGCATGGGCGCCGCTGGCTATTTGCTTGTCCGTTCTCATCATCCGCTTGGTACCACGTACCCCGGCGATGTTGGCGATGGGAGTGTTGCTTCTGCTGGTTGTAGTGCTTCGTTTTCGACGCGGCCAATCGGCGACACCTCGCACGCCCCAATCAATCGTTGCGATTGCCTTGCTTTGGATCGCCTGGGTGGCCGTGCTGTGGGAGCATCATTGCATTCAGACATGCGCCCGGCCGCACTTCGATCACTTTGACGAGCGGTCTCCGATCGTTTGCGTGGGAGACAGTTTGACGGACGGAATGCGTCCCGATCTTGGATACCCCGACGCGTTGGACAAGATGCTGCCGAATCCGGTTATCAACGAAGGATTCTCAGGGATCGCGACCCGCCAAGGACTTGATCTCATGCCACGCGTGCTCAAGCACGATCCGAAGATCGTGATAATCGAACTCGGCGGCCATGACTTTTTGAAAGGGCACAGTCGCGCGTCAACAAAATCGAATTTACTGCGAATGATTGCGTTGAGTCGCGAACGTGGCGCCGAGGTCATTCTGATGGAGATCCCCCGAGGGTTTATGTTTGACCCTTTTGCCAGCCTGGAGCGAGAGATCGCGTATGAGACCGACGTGCAACTGAACAGCGACACTTGGCTGCGTCAAATCATCCTGATGAGCCCGATCGCACCACCGGGAATGTGGATGTCACCCGAAACGCGGTTGAGCGACGATGGAATCCATAGCAACCCGAAAGGAAGCCGTGTTATCGCCACCCGTGTGGCCAAAGCAGTGGATGAGTTAGCAAACCGAGGCAACTGAAGCGGCGTGCGGGCTGCTGACTCAATGACCCGTACCGCGTTAGCGGCGGTAACCAGACGATCCCTCGCTTTCACGTTCCCTGTCAAACTCGTCACATAAACACGCCCTCGCACCCTAACGCGCATGATCGCGGAGCATACAACGTTTTGCGTTGCCCGCGAGAGACATCGCAGCTACTTTGCACCTGGACGAAACACGCAATATCTCGTTCCATTTGGACTGCGATCAACTGCGGCGAAGACCATATGGCTGATACGAGTGCGTATCACTTCGAAGCAGAATTTCGACACAACGTGACTACCAAAGCCAATCTCTCACAATGAATACCGGCAATATGCGCATCAATCCTTATAAGTCCAACATGTCAGTATGCATTGCATCCCTTAATGCGCGATTCGTACTGATATTCTGCTTGGGCGCATTGTTATCGCTGCCGTTCTCTGCACTGTCCGCGAGCGAAAACAATGTTGTATGGCAGGACGAATTATCAAAGCACGATTTGACTTGGGACCGTTTACCCAATCGCTGGATGGAGTCTCCGTTTCTCGGCAACGGGGAGCAGGGCACGATGATGTATCAAGAGAATGCCAAGACATTGCGTTGGACGATCGGCAACTCATCCGCGTTCGACCATCGCCCGGCCGACAAAGATGACTTCCATGAGAAAAATGTCGAAGTCCTCAACCGAGGCCGATTGTTCATCGGACACCTTCGAGTCGAGTTCCCCGCGTCGCTCCTCAGCAGTTCCTCACGTCTCTCACTTTGGAACGCGGAATCAACCGGGCAGGTCCGATCCGAACATGGGTCAGCAACCTGGAAGACGATCGTTCACGCGAATGCTCCGGTCATGCGATTCGAAATTGAAACGTCGGGCGATCTCGCAGGCGCAAAATTTGTCTACGTTCCCGTCGACGCACAAAATGCTCGCGCCGTACGCAGCAAAAACCTGCGTGTGCCTGCCAACCCGCCTGCGACGCTCGGCCAACTCGCCGACGGGACTCAAACGGCGGTTCACAATCTCTACGCCGGTGGGCAAACCGCCGTCGCTTGGAAGCAATCTGTTTCTGGTAATCGCACGACGTTGTGGTTAAGCGTCCTGCATTCTTTTCCCGAAAGGGATGCGGTCGACCGCACCGTTGAGGCGGTTCGAGACGCGGCCTCGAAAGATCAAGTGGTGTGGACTCAGCAGCATCGCCAATGGTGGCACGACTACTACCAACAGAGCTTCCTCGCGACCGGCGATCCGTACTGGGACGCGTTCTACTGGATCCAGCAATACAAACTCGCGTCGGCGACGCGGGCCGACAAGTGGATCATCGACAATCAAGGGCCATGGTTGCAACCGACGGCGTGGAACGCGATTTGGTGGAACCTCAACGCACAGCTATCGCACAGCGGTTTCGCAACGGCAAACCGGCGTGGCATGGGAGCCGCGTTGGGTCGACGCCTCGATCAATGTCGTGATCAGCTCGCAGAAAATGTCGCCCAAGAATACCGGCACGACTCCTACGCGATCGGTCGAACCTCCTCGGGATGGGATTTGGCGGGGCATGCAGGCCAACCCGGCGACGGCCGACCTCCCAAAGACGGCAGCATCGGACGCGAGACCGCCAATCTACTTTGGGCACTGCACAACGTCGACATGGAATGTCGATACTGGCAGGACGATGATCTTCGCGATCGGGTTGTGTATCCGTTGCTTGTACGGGCGGTGAATTACTACCGACACTTTCTCGTCGAAGAGTCCGACGGGTACCTGCACCTTCCGCAAACGTACAGTCCGGAATACCGCATTGCGGAGGACTGCACGTACGATCTCGACCTGCTGCGTTGGGGCGCCGGACGTCTGCTCGAATTGGCCGCTGAGATGAACCTCGACAAAGAGGAACAACCACTCATTTCTTATTGGACGCAGTTACAGGAAAAACTCGTTCCGGTTCACATCAACGAAACCGGTCGCATGATCGGACGGGGCGTTTCCCTGACCGGGCCACATCGCCACTGGTCGCATTTGTTGGCGATCTATCCACTCCGGACTCTCGTGCCGGACTCGGCGGATCATCGCGAGCTAATCGAATTGAGTTTGGACAATTGGCACAGCCACGGAAAACGAATGGCGGGTTACTCCGTCACCGGCGGCGCGTGCATTTCCGCGATTCTCGGCGATGGCGAACGGGCTTACGCGTTCCTCAACAAACTCAAACCGTTCTTGCACCCCAACACGTTCTACACCGAAGCAGGGACCCTGCCGGTGATTGAAACACCGCTGCACGGAGCCACCACGATGCAGGAGATGTTGCTGCATCAATGGGGAGGACGCATTCGCGTTTTCCCTGCCGTGCCGAGCCGATGGGCGAACGCGCAGTTCGACCGGTTTCGATGCGACGGAGCGTTTCTCGTCAGCGCCCGACAAAAGGACGGCGAAACACACTGGGTTGAGATCCGTTCAGAAACCGGCGGAACAGTCGATGTGCAGCCGCAATTGGTCGACGCCAATTGGGAGACAACGCAAGACGCGAGCGTCGAGCCGGTGGAATCAGGCGTTTACCGGGTCAAAGTCGCCAAAGGAGGCAGCGTCCTGTTCTGGCCAAACGACCACCCCAAACCGAACCCTGAAATTCGCATCGACGACACGGACCAACCGTCGTATTCGTTCGGTTTGTCTGCGAAACGCGAATAAGCGTGCGTGCATCGCAGGCGTCGGCGTGTTCTTCACGAACAGCAGCGTGCGTGAACACGCTGCGATATACAAACCGCGATACTTTTCTCAGCGTTCGTCGCGTCCTTACTTCACTGCGTCCTTACTTCACTGCGTCCTTACTTCACTGCGTCCTTACTTCACTGCGTTTTTACTTCACAGCGTCTTTACTTCACTGGCCAATCGTCGGTTCGGAATGACGACGCCGGCAAGCCTTCTTTGTTGGACAAATTCGGCATGTCGCCGCTGCCCCAAGCATACCGAACGGAAACGGGGTCAGACACCTTTTCGCTGCTGACCACGACGGTGTCGCCGTCGATGCCCGCGTTCGCTTCCACGAAGTTTTGATCTTCGCCCG
>JBICHZ010000095.1:0-11148 GCA_043101355.1 Rhodopirellula sp. JB044 | reverse complement strand
TTGCTGGACCATGAAGCGGCGGTGATCGGTCGGGCTCGTTTGTTTATCTAAAAATCAAATCACGCCAACGAGTTCGCTGCGAATCCAGTCCTGCGCAGAATTTCAGTGGGCATCTTTCAAGCGAAAATTCCGCACGCGGTTCGCTTATTGTCTGCGCAGGCTAAGAGATATCTCGACCGATCCGTTTTTGAAGCCATCGACGAGCCGAAGCGGTCGGACCGGATGACACGCCCAGCGTCGATTTTGGTTTCCCGACGGAGTGTTCGATGATCCGTTGCCGCGTCTTTATCAGAGTGCGATCGCACTTGGGGCAGGTCGCCGGCGGTGTAGAGACTCGCACGTCCGGGCAGTGAGGGCAGTAATGCTCGATCGTCGGTCGGCGGGCCGCCTCGAACAGGCCACCCACTTCGCCTGCAGCAAACCACGGCGAGTCGTCTTTTCGAACCATGGTTTCCGCGAGGACGTCGCCGTCACGAACTAACGAAAGTAACTCGGCCGGTTTCAGAGGGCCGAGTTCTTCGTGTTCTCGTTGGACGTACCAGTCGGTCATCGGGCTCGAATCAGTTGAAGAGGGGTTAAATTGATTCAATATGGAGGCTGCGACGACGCCGTTCGGTTCGACGAACGTCGTCAATCAATCCGGACACCTCGCTGACCTTGTCGATACCAACGAGTCGCAGTTCCGGGTCAGAGCGGTCCGAACTCGTGATGTTGATGTTTCCAACACCGAAGAGCCTTTGAACCGGACCTTGTTCGTAGCTGACGTCGTCGATGTCGATGACCTCGATCCGGTCGGTGCGCCGAGTAAGTAATCCCGTTTTATGGATGAAACGTTGGCTGGTCAATTCGTAGTGAAAGCCTAAACGCATCCGCGCGTAGTTTGCACCGACGAGCAGCCACAGAATTACAATGATAGCCAACGCGATGGAAAAGGACAGTTGGGGGATCATGAAGGCCCCAATTAGCAGGCCGATGGAAATTGCTGTCAGTGCGATCCACCATCCCACCATCGCTTTCGGGCTGTATCCACCGTTCCAGAGAGATTCTTCCGGTTCGTGATCGTCGAGGGAGTCACGACGGGTGGCGACCTCTTGCTCAAACCGGTCTCGCGGCGACATAGGGCGTGACGTTGGGCTGGGTTGGGATTCGCCTGCCGGGTTGGGTTGCGGCGCCGCCGAGTCGGTTGCTGGGGCGGATTCCGCGTCTGGGCGTGTATTTCCCGTGTTCGGGCGTGGGTTTTCCGCGGAGGTTGCGTCGGGTTGCTCAGATTCGCTCATGGTTAATTGCTTAGTCGTCGGGGAGATCGAAGGCACTGGGCAGGCTATGGCAAGGCTCGTTTTGTCGCGACAGCAGTCTATCGCGATCGGTGGTCCGGTTAAGACCGGCGGGCCGATCATGGCACGTCGATCGAGGCAGGTCGATCGTGATTATTTGTGTGCCCGCGTTCGGCGTCGTCGTAGAGCCGAGAATCGAATTGTCACAGGGAACGCATCGGTTGCCATGGGGTAATATGGCTCGATGGAATATAACACAGGGCTCAGAATCTCGTGAGAGTCACCATTTTTCTCGCGAACTTTCGTCCCCAACCGTTTTCTCGATTCAGATCTGCGATATGCGTTGTCCGTTTTGTCATTCCGATAACGACAAAGTGCTCGATTCCCGGTCGGCTCAGGCCGGCTACCGGGTGCGTCGCAAACGTGTTTGTCAGGAGTGTGGGCGTCGTTTCGTGACGATGGAGCATATCGAGGCGTTGAATGTTCGCGTCGTCAAGAGTGATGAAACACGGGAACCGTTTGATCGCGAGAAGATCCGGCGGGGGATCGAACGCGCGTGTTCTAAACGTTCCGTGGCGAGCGATACGATCGAGGCGACCGTGCAAAGCATCGAGGCGGCAATCTATGCGGAGTTCGATTTCGAGATTCCTGCCGAGAAAATCGGCGAGGTGGTGCTGCGATTTCTCGCGAATGTCGATGAAGTGGCTTACATTCGATTTGCGAGTGTTTATCGTGAATTTTCGGACGCGAAGGATTTTCTGAGAATCATTTCGGTGTTGGATAAGAGTCGCGAGGAGTTCAAAGATGCTGTTCCGGCGCAGAAAGGCCCGGTCGCAATGAACGAGAACGCGGCAAAGCGAAAGTCGCGTGCGACGGCCGAACCGGCAAATGCGGGAGACTCCAAAATCAAACAGTCCTACCAACGCGATAAAACGACCAAGTTGAAGAAACCACGTGCCGCCGGGGAACGTTCATGAAACGAACACCGCTGGCCTGGAAGAACCTCGTCCATCAACCGAGACGACTTTTCTTGGCGGCAGCCGGGGTCGGTTTCGCCGCCGTATTGATGTTTACGCAGTACGGTTTCCGAAACGCGTTGCTGGACAGTCCGATTCAACTGATCGAGTTGATGGAATGCGATTTGGTTGCGATCAGCCCGGCGAGATACATGTTGCCGGTGGACCAGCGTTTCCCACGTGACCTGTTGCGACGGGCGCGGTCGGTTCCAGGCGTGAGCGACGTCGAACCGTTGTTGATCGAATTGTGGTTGGCGCAGGTGCGGGTCAAGGGGCAGAAGGTTCGGCCGATCCGCGTGGTTTCAGTTCCCGAACCCGGATGGCTCAATGTCACCGGACTGAGCGAGCAACGACATAAACTGCAACCGCCTGGCGCGACGCTGATCGACCGGAAAACACGCAGCGAGTATGGCTTCGCGAAAGATGATGAAGAGCTCGCGTCACAGGTGATTGAGTTGGCAGGGAAACGAATCCGTGTCGTCGGACGTGTGACGATCGGGACCGACTTCGCCAATGAAGGCACCCTGATGGTGCAGGAGCGTGAGTTTGCCGAGTACTTCCCGATTCGCGGAAACGGGAACCCATTGGAGGTTGTTGATGTGGGCATGATCCGAATCGAAGAAGGAGCCGATCCGAAAGCGGTCGCGGCCCGACTCTCCGATTTAGGACCTGAGATTTGGCGGGTGCTCACCCGAGAGGAATTGCAGCGACAAGAGATTAACTTTTGGCAGGGGCAGACTCCGGTCGGAAAGATTTTTTTCATCGGAACCGTGATGGGTTTCGTCGTGGGGGTCATCATCTGTTACCAGATTCTGTTTACCAGTCTTCAGGACGCGATGCCGGAGTTTGCAACTCTCAAGGCGATGGGATATCCGAACTGGTATTTCATTAAGTTGGTCGTGCAGCAGTCCATCTATTTGTCGCTGTTTGGCTTCGTTCCAGCGGTGTTGGTCACGTGGGGGTTATTTTGGGGACTGGAATCTTTTTCTGGTTTGCCGATGCGTCTTACCATTCCTCGTGGATTGCTGGTCCTCGGACTGACCACGTCGATGTGTTTAATCAGCGGTTTGTTGGCACTGCGGAAATTGCTTCGCGCCGATCCCGCGAGCCTATTTTGAGCAGATCTGTTTCGGCAGCATTCCGGACCGCAGACTACCGAATCAAACACACCGGAAAATCAACCGGGGGTCAGGTTGGATAGCCAAAGTCCACGTACAATCAAGACATTATCGTTGTGACATGTAAATCATTGTTTGCAGATTTATTATTCAGAGAATCGTTGTTCAAAGGCATTGATGTGAGAAGTTCTTTGATGTCGGTCGTCGCCATGCGTCTGAGTTGGTTCGTGATTCTATGGGTGATCACGTTCGGGGTGGGTGTGCAACATGGCACCGCCCAAGGTTTGTTTCGTGCGACGATTGACGTGGGAGCGGCTGAATTGTTGCCACCTCCCCGTAGCGTGCGTCAGCAAATTCGCGAAGCCAAGGAGGCACTCGCGGAGGAACGTTACAGCGACGCGGTCGTTCGATTGGGAGACATCATGCGGAGGGTTTCCCGCGACGAGTTTTCTGAATCAACCCAAGACTACTTTTTGAATCCGGACCGATCTGCCGATTCTTCAGGTCGGAGATCGACGCAGCAGCGGATCGAGCGATTGCTCGACGAAGACGATATCTCACAAGACGACATGGACGAGGATGGGCCGGTGTCGGTGTTCCGTCAGGTTCGTCAGATCATCGGCGGTTTGCCGGACCCTGCTTTCGAGATTTATGAACTTCGTTACGGACCGCTCGCCGCAAAGATTCTCCAAGAAGCACAGGCGAGCAAGGATTGGGAGGCGGTCGAGCAGGTACGCCGGGAGTTCTTTCACACCGAGGCCGGCTATCGGGCGTCGTACTTGCTCGCGATGCGCGAGTGGTTGTTGGGGAATCCGTTAGCCGTGTCTTTGTTGCTCGACGATGTTGTCGGACTGCCCCGAGCGATTGAGGTGATCGGTGACGATTTGATTTGGATGCACGCGGGATCATGTGTGCTCTCGGAACGTTCGCTTCCAATACCGGATCAGTTTCCCGACGGCGTAACCAACGCGGTGGGTTGGAAGACAGCGGTGCGCGAACGTTTTGCATCCATGGCGTTCGAAACTCGAGCGGACGCGAAGGACTACGCTTTTCTCGGTGGCAGCCCCAACCGGAGTGGAAACTCTGATGGGCAGATGCCGCTGAGCAACCCGCGATGGGTTGTTGAATCGTCGGGTAGCCCGCGGCAGGAACGGATGCTCGAAGCCGAGACGGCGCAGTTGAAGGCGACCAGCCAGTTGCCTCCTCCGTCCTGGATGCCGCTTCGTGTGGGTGACCAATTGCTAATGCGAACGACCGAACGACTGCTCGGTGTGGACTACAAAACCGGGAAGCGAGTTTGGCAGTATCCTTGGTTCGCGCCTCCCGAGGCGATCAGTTCGGCGGATGAAGACGCGATCGATCGTCGTGGTGAAGAAGACCCGAAAGAAATCTTGGTGCAGCGGGTATGGAACGACGTGCCCTACGGACAGATCTCGAGCGACGGCGAACGCGTTTATATGATCAACGACCTTCACTTGGTCGAGGTGGAGCGGTTCAACCCGTTCGGCATGCGGGGTATGAGTTCGGTGAAGGCCAGCAAGAACACGTTGGTCGCGTTGGACCTCGCGACGGAAGGGAAGTTGCTGTGGAGACTCGGGTCCAACGAAACATCTCCGACACGATTCTCGGAAGCGTTCTTTCTGGGGCCGCCGTTGCCGTTTCGCGGTCGACTGTACGTGATGGCTGAAATCTCCGGCGAGATCGTTTTGGTTTGTTTGAACCCGCAGGACGGTAGTGAAGTTTGGCGGCAGGTTTTGGTTTCGATTGAATCGAGCGGGATCACGACCGATCCGGTTCGACGCGTTGCGGGGGCCATGCCCACTTATCACGAAGGTTTGCTGATCTGGCCTACAGGAGCGGCAGTGACCGTTGCGGTGGACCTCGTTGACCGCACGTTGCGATGGGCGAAACGCCATCCACGCAACGCGAACTTTGCCCGCAATGCTCTTCGGCAACCGTCGGATGTCTCGATGAACCAACTGAGTCAACGATGGATGACATCGGTGGCGATCGGGCACGGAACGAATGTGGCACTCACACCGGTTGAGTCTGACCGGTTGATCGTTGCGGATGTCGTCAGCGGTGAAGACCGGTTTCGGCCACAACCACGTGGGAAAAATTTCTATCTCGCAGGGATTCGAGACAACCGGTACATCATCGTTCGTGCCGATCGGGTGATGGCCTACGACCTCAACACGGGTTCCGAGATTTGGGCGACGCCGAGCGACATGATGAGCCCCGGCCAACGGGTTTCCGGTCGTGGGGTGTTCGGTGAATCGAGTTACTATCTGCCAACCACGAACGACGAGTTGATCGAGATCGGATTGGCGTCAGGACGCGTGCTTTCTCGGCGGATTGTTCGTTATCCGTTGGGAAACCTGATCGCGGTAGACGGTGAGATCATCTCTCAAGCGACCACGACGACGGCGGTCGCCTACGGGGAGGATTCCTTGCGACCTCAGGTCGACCGTATTTTGACGGATGATCCCGACGACCTCGTCGCACTCGTCCACAAGGCTCAGTTGTTGTTGGAAGAAGATCAACGTGGTGAAGCGTTGGCACTCCTGCAAAAGGCTCGCAGTATCGATCCGGACAACGACGATGTGATCTCGCTGTCCGTGGAGGCGATGTTAGGAAGCCTTCGGGAACAACATGAAATTTCGCAAGAGGAATTGGATACGCTGCGACGGTTGATTGATCGGCCTGAGCAACAGGCCGAGTTGCTCGTTCTGCAAATTCTCCGTCAACTAAGCCCCGATGACGAGAACAATTCCAATGAGACACCATCTGCGAATGAATTGCTAAACGCGTTCGACTTGCTGTTAGAGTTGTCGGCTTTGATGATTGAGCGGCCCAACGTGGCGAGCCAGCAGGCTATGATTTTTCCTAGCCAATCCAGGCAATTCACCCTTTCTGCTTGGTTAACTGCTCGGGTCGCCGAAGTGGTTGTGGCGGCAGATGATAGCACTCGGTTGTTACTGGCGGAGAGGTTCGAAACTCATCTCGCAAATCGCATTCGCCCCAACCGAATGACTTTAGGGAAAATTGTCGAGCACTTTACTCCGCTGGGCGATGCGATCGAATCGCCCCAAGAAAGTCTTTTGAAGCAATATCAAGGGCAGGGCGACGAATTGGCAACGGAGCGAATGGTATGGGGAGTCCGCATGCCATCGGATGAAGCCACAGCGTCTTTGGACGTTGCGAGTCTTTGTGTACTCGCCCAGGTCTATAGCGCCGCGGGGTGGAATCAGGATCGACGCCGGGTCGGTGAAGTGCTGCAGGCTCGAATTCAAGAACCCGATGCTACACCGGAGATGATCGAGCGGATCGCATCAACGCTGGATGAGTATCAAGTGCTCGGGGTTGGCCGCATTCCTCCCGAATCATGGCCGCGTCAAGTTGATTTGCAGTGGCAGTCGACGCGTCTTCCGCAGACGCAGGCGTTGATTTCCGATCGACGTTACGCACGCACGACCCGTTTGATGGGACGACAGTTGTTGGGTTGGCAGGCGATCAGTGATAACAATCCTCTCGCCTTATTGGATCATGATGGAATCTCGCGGCCGATCGTGGTCGAGGGGCTTACCAATCGTAACTCGAGCGACAAAGAGGTGACTCTCAGCGGAGGGTTGATGCTCGTCCTAACACCCTCGGAATTGATCGCCATTGATCTGTTTCGAGTCTTCGCCGGTGGCGTTAATGAAATTGTGCGGTGGCGACAAAGTCTACATCCCGATGGACAGCCGGTTGCGAAACGACGCAGCGAAACATCGAAATTTGGTGATCAGGTCTATCGTTATGTTTCAAACTCGCCGACCGCAAATGCGGATGACGCTCAGTTACGACTCGGGCCTGTACTCGGTGATCGATTGTTCTTGCTGCAGGGTGAAGACCTCATTTGTTACCACAGCGTGACAGGAGAGCAGCTCTGGCGAAGCAACATCGGTTTGGCGGGCAGCGGAGTCGTTGCGGGTGACGGTCGCGTAGGCGTGCTCAGTGAACGGGCGGATCAGATTGCATATTTCGACGTCTACGATGGCGGCCATATCGAATCGAGATCTTTGGTGATCGATTCGATGTTGGCGACACTCGGCAGGCACGCGCTTTTGGTTTCCGACTATAACGATCGCGACGGCCAGGTCGAATTGTATGACCCGCATACCGTCGAGATTGTTGATTGCATTTCGATGAAGCGGGTGCGTAAACGGCTTGCGTCGCCGGTGAACCTAACCGATCAAGAACGCTCTGCTTCGTATGGTGAGATCGTTGACGGGAGATATTTCGTGCTTCTCGACAACTCGGGGCGAACGACCATTTGGGACGTTTTCACCGGGGGAGAAATCGCCGAGGTTACCGTGCCGGTGCGGCCAAATCTATTTGGTCTGTCCGTCGTTCAGGTGAAAGGCCGGTTTCTGTTGATGCCACGATGCCGTTTGCCACAAAAGGCCGAAAGCACAACGAGTACCGTAACCGTCGCGAGTGGGTTGTCTGTGCAAGGTGCCACCAGCGTTCATTGCATCGAATGGCAAGAAGACGAAGTCAATCGGAGCGAAACGGAAAATCTACCGGTCAGTGATGCCAGCGACGGCGAAGCTGAAGACATCGACGGTGACGAAAAACAACAGGACGCGTCGCAGTCCGATCCAGTCGAAAATTCGAACGCGGCAGCACGATTGGCGTGGTCAGTTTCTTTCGAGCAAGCACGCGGCGTGACGACCTATCAACCATGGTTGACCCCAATGTTGATGTTGGTTCGTGGACATTCGCATTTCCAGAATCAGGGTGGTGCGTCTCGGCAGCGAGAACTCGACGTTTGGGGACTCGATATCGATGACGGCCATGTCCTTCACGAACTGTTGGGCAAGAACATTGGCAGTCGCAACAATCGTATCGAAACCCATGTTCGCCTCCTGCCGCATCGCGATCAAATCATCGCGACGATTCAGAGTGAGTTATTGACCTACACGTTCTCGGATACTTTGAAAATAGACGAAGCTGAGTCGCCGTGACGCGAACGATCAACACGATCGTATTCGAAGAACACAGTGAGGTTCTGCCGTACTGGTTCCAAAAAGGTGTCAGGAATGCGACGGTCGTCTGCTTCGATGCTCATTTGGACGTGCAACGAATCACGACGTCGCGTTTGAGACGGATCGTTGCGTGTGAGTCCGGTGACGAGCTGCGAGCGGAAATGAAACCGCACCACCTGATGCCTGATCGGGATGCGGTCGCTTCGCGTGGCTACAGTTTCGGGATTGAGGACTTCTTTTTCGCGGCGGCGAAGATGGGGGTGGTTCGGAAACTGATTTGGGTCGCTCCGAGTCATATTCCAATTCATGACATGACGTCTGCGATCGAGCAATTGCAACAAACCGATGGTTTTACGATCGATGATCTTTGCAGTTTTTCCTGGTGCTCGCAGAAATCAGACGCCGTTCGTTGGATTGAAGGCGAGTTCTTAGGAATCGAATTGACGGTGTGCCACCGAGAGGCATTGCCGTACATTCGTCTACCTGCGAATCGTCTCGTCGATATCGACCTGGATTATTTTGTCGAGTTGCCCAGTGAGCAGATCGGTGTGTCTCCGGTGCAGATCGTTGCAGATTTGGTGGAGCTGCCGCTGGAGTTTTCAGAAGTGACGATCTCTCGCTCTGTTGCGAGTGGGTTCACACCGCTGCGTTACGCCATTCTCGATCGAGAGTTGCAACACGCGTTTGACGAGGCGACAGACAAACCAACGATCGGCGTGGAGGAACAAGCGAACACCGTGTACGGATTCAAAACCCGGTTCAGCGACGTGCTGCGTCGTGCCTGTGAATATCCGGCACGCGGTTTGTCGATAGCATCCGTCGATGTTCAGTCGTTGCAGCGTGAATTTGAATCGACGAAAGGTTCGACACAAGACCGTGGGTTGTTCTACGCCGCCATTGGACTCTTGTGGTGCCATCTTGGCGACTTGAATTTGGCTCGCAATTGTTACGGTGTCGTGGCGGGAGCGTTCGGTGCTCATCCCGAGCTGGCTTTGGAGATTGCAAGGCTGCTGATTGAATCGGAACGTTGGTGTGACGCCGGAGACTATCTGCAGGACGCTTTGAAGGACGACAAAACGTACGCCGCGGCCTGCAATTATTTGGGATTGGTTGCGGCTGAATCGGCGAGGCAAAACGGCGACGAGACGAAATTACGAGTCGCGGCGGATTGGTTTGCTAAGGCTTATGAAAGGACGCCTGCCTGGCAATCGGTTGTCGAGAATCTGGTGCACGTCCACCGTTTGCTCGGTGAGATGGAAGCGGCCGATCGTTTTCATGCTTCCTTGCGAGATGTTATTGAAATCAAATCGCATTTGTGGGGTCAATTAAGTGAATAAGGGGACAGCTATGACCGACGCCGTTGCGATCTATGGCGGGTCGTTCGATCCGGTTCATATTGGGCATCTTTGGATTGCAGAATATGCGCTCGAGCAGTTGCCGGTTGATGAGGTACGTTGGGTCCCTGCAGCGACGAGCCCTTTGAAAGAGTCAGGGACGGTAGCAACCGACGATCAACGCATCGACATGCTGCGTTTGGTGCTCTCGGGGCAAAACGGACACGTGATTGATACTCGAGAGATCGACCGGAGTGGTGTGAGCTTCACCGTCGATACGCTAGAGCAGTTGAGCTCAGAGCACCCCAATCGCAGATTGTTCCTGGTAATTGGAGGCGACTCGCTGGCGTCGTTCGACCGTTGGAAGCAACCGCGGCGGATTCTCGAACTTTGCACGCTCGCGGTGGTCGCTCGAGGAGGGATGCCGAGTCCGGACTACACGGTCCTCAACGACTTCGCCCCCGCACAAAAAGTTTCAGAGTGCCGCGATGCGGAGATCGACATGCCGCAGATTGAAATTAGTAGCCGAGATCTGCGAGATCGCGTTCTTCATTCACGATCAATTCGGTTCCGTGTGCCACATGCCGTCGAAGCTTTCATCCAACACGAGGGATTGTATCGGTCCGCCGAGCAGTGATTCGTAGTGAATCAGACGGGTACGGCGGATCGTTTCAGCATCAGTTGATCGAGTTGGTTGGCGATCGATTCGGCTGCGGGTGATTGCAGCATGTGGGCATGATCACCGGGGACTTCGTGCAGGTGAACGTCTTCGGTGACCTCACGCCATCCCAACACCGGGTCATCGAAGAGCGAATTTGTTTTCCCTTGGTCTACCGGCCGGAACAGGTGAACCTTGCCGTCGAATGGTTCGGCGACGTATTCATGGACGGCTTTGACATTGGATTGAAACACGTTGAAGACATGTGCCGCGTTGGCGGTATCTTTCGTGGCAACGATGTCGTTGAGTTCGCCCGGAACGATGCCTGCTTGGGAGGCGCGTTCTACGAAGAATTGGAGTTGTTCGGCAGGGCTCTTTTGTCGGATTTGTTCGAGATCGAGGTTCATCGCCCCGGGGAAGAGTGCGGACAGCAAAGGTAGGAAATCTTCTTCACGGAGCTGAGTTTCAGGCGATAGCAGTCCAGAGTCGAGAAGTGCCACGACCCCCACCGGAGTCCCGCGGGATTGCAACTGCCGTGCGACTTCGAATGCGATGTTTCCGCCGAGTGACCATCCGGCCAAATGCACGGTACCCTCGGGATGAACTTCGCGAATCGCTCTGGCGTAATGAGCCGCCATTTCGGCGAGCGTTTCGTGCGGGGGTTGAGTTCCGTCAATCCCATTGGCTTGGACGCCGTAGACGGCTCGTCCCGATCGCA
>JBICHZ010000094.1:0-7454 GCA_043101355.1 Rhodopirellula sp. JB044 | reverse complement strand
CGAAAGCACCGAGTCTTCTTTGAAGAATCCCTTCCCTGGTTGCGCAGCAACAACATCGACGTGCGAGGGCACTATGTTGCGTGGGCGCCGATGGATTTCAATCCGATCGAGAAAGATTTTGTGGGCAATCCCGACGATCACCGAAAATGGTTGTGGGAACACATGAACGATGTGCTGCCGGCGACCAGCGAGTTTGTCACCGAATGGGACACCATCAATCACATCATCGGATGGGGAAAACACACCTACGAGAAGGAATACGGCAGTCCCAAAATTTATGCGGAGATCATGGCCGAAGCTCGACGGTTGGCCCCCAACGCGACTCATGCGATCAACGAAGGGAAAATCCTTCCCGACGGCTACAAACGCGATCCGTACAAGGATGTGATTCGCTTTCTCAACGAACAGGGCGAACCGGCAGACATCGTCGGGTTCATGGCTCACTTCGGCCTCTCCTCGTTGACGCCGCCCGAAGAACTACTGCGGGTTTATGACGAATTCGGAGAGATTGCTCCCCGATTGCAGTTGAGCGAATTCGACGTCGACGCGGGCGATGACGAACAGTTGCAAGCCGACTACTTTCGCGATGTGATGATCGCGACGTTCAGTCATCCGAATTTCGAAGCGATCATTCAATGGGGTTTTTGGGAAAAGATGCACTGGAAACCATCCGCTGCACTCTGGCGTAGTGATTGGTCGCTCAAACCCGCCGGGCAGGTGTTCGTTGATTTGGTTGCCGATCAATGGTGGACCGATGAAATGCTCGTCACCGATCAAAACGGAAACTGTCAAACGCGAGGTTACCTAGGCGATTATCTCATCACGGTCGAGTATGCGGGTGAGAAATTGACTCGAGCGATCTGTCTGACTCGTGAGGGACAACAACTGCGTTTCGAAGTTCCTGCGGACTCTCATTAGTTCTTCATGTCTTAGAACGATCGTCCTGTGAACATATTATTCTTCCCCACTCTTCACACCGTACCACCATGAAACCTTCCGTCATGTTCTGTCGCTTTTTGTTCTTTGCGCTCACCTTTGCTGGTTTTGGTAATCCCGTTCTGCGTGCGGACGATGCGAGCGTTGGTGCAAGAACCTCCGACACAAACAGACCGCTGAACATTCTGCTTTTGTATGCCGATGACTGGCGGCACGACACGCTCGGCGTGGCGGGGAACCCGGTGGTCCAAACGCCGACGCTCGATCAATTAGCCAGTGAAGGTTATCGCTTCACGCGCAACTGCGTCACGACCGCGATTTGCGGGATCAGTCGAGCGACGCTCTTCACCGGCCAGTGGATGTCGAGACACGGCAATCGATCGTTCAAGATGTGGGAGACTCCGTGGGAGGAAACGTTTCCTGGGCTACTGCGCAGCAACGGATACTACGTCGGTCATGTCGGCAAATGGCACAACGGTCGCATTCCGGCAGACCGGTTTGATTTCGCTCGTGCGTACGGCGGCAAACACTGGATTGAACAGAAGGATGGCGAGAAAATTCATGTGACGCAGAAAAACGAAAAGGACGCGTTGGAGTTCCTGCAAACGCGACCGGACGATAAACCGTTCTGTTTGACCGTGGCTTTTTTTGCCACCCACGCCGAAGACAAAAACCCGTTGCAGTTCTTGCCGCAGCCGGAAAGCATGGAGTTGTACCGCGACGTCACGATTCCCGTGCCGGAGAATGCGACTCAAGAGTCGTTCGAACGTCTTCCCGAATTCGTTGGAAACGAAAAGAACGAAGGTCGCAATCGTTGGCACTGGCGTTTTGACACGCCGGAGAAGTTCCAAACGATGATGAAGAACTACTATCGATTGGCGACCGAGGTCGATTCGACGTGCGGAAGGTTGCTCAGCGAGCTCGAACGTCAGGACATTGCAGAAAACACGTTGGTCATTTTCACGACGGATAACGGTTACTACCACGCGGAGCATGGTTTGGCGGACAAATGGTACCCACACGAAGAAAGTATCCGTGTGCCTTTAATCATTCGTGATCCGCGAATGCCGCAGGAAGCCGTCGGGCAAACCAGCGAGGCGATGACGCTCAACGTGGATCTAGCACCCACGATTCTCCTTGCCGCGGGCATCGAGCCGCCTGAGACGATGCAGGGCAAAGACATCAGCCCTTTGTATCGTAGCGAAGGCGACGTGGAATGGCGTGAGGAATACTTCTATGAACATCCGATGCACAAGAGTTCGGATTTCATTCCCGCATCGGAAGCACTCGTCCGCAAAGATTGGAAGTATTTTTACTGGCCTGAGTTCGATCGCGAGCAGTTGTTCCATTTGACCAATGATCCGATCGAGGAACACGACTTGGCCACCAATCCGGAACACGCAGCCAAACTCTCGGAGATGCGTGAGCGGTTTCGCGAACTGAAAGCGTCAGCGGAGTAGTTCCTCCATTTTGACATCGGGCCAAAGGTACAATAGAGCGACGCCGCCGACGGTGGCGATCGCGAATGCGGTGGCGACGTAGGCGAACAGATTGCGTGTGCCGAGTATCGCGACCGCGGACGCTTTGAAGAACAGGTTTGACAGAATTGCGACCACGATGACACGCCACGCGGTGGACGCGTCGAGTCGGTTTTCGTTAAACATCTTTGCCGCCGAAAGGGTGATGGCGTCCATGTCGGTGAGCCCCGAGACGGCGGCGATCCAGTAGAGGGCTTGATCGCCGAACATCTCCTTCGCGGCAGCGACGATGAACAGCACGACTGCGTACAACGCGCCGAAGATGATCGCCGGTTTGAGCTGCGCGGGGTTTTCTTGCTCGCTACTCTCGGCGTCAAGACCACGGATCGGCAGGTAAAGCACGATGCATTCGATCGCCATCAGTGTTAGCAGCAGACAGATTGGCAACGCCGCGTCGCTCAGCAGACTCGGTGCGACCAATCCGATTTCCATCAACACGCGAAAGTTGACGATGGTTGAGGCGATCATGATCACCAACGCCGCGGTGGGACTGCTCGACGGTGTGTCTTTGGTTTGTCGAGCGTAGCTGACCGTGGTCGCGGTGCTCGAAATCAACCCACCGAGCACTCCGCCGAGGATCGCACCGACGCGGGCGCCGAGTAGTTTGTAGGCAACGTACGCGACCATGCTGATCCCGACGATCAGGACCACCATCCGCCAAATGTCAAACGGATTCAGCACGTCGTAGGGGCCGTAGGTCTTGTCAGGCAGAACCGGCAGGATCACCAACCCGATCAGCACAAGGTTCATGATCGATTTGAGATCCTTGTCGGACATCGCGCCGACGATCCCGTGCAGGGGACGCTTCCAATGCAGCAAGACCGCCGCGATCCCAGACGTGACGATCGCCGGTCCGAGTTGGCCAACACCGGTCGCACAGCCGACGCCAAACATCAAGAGTGCTGACACTTCGGTCGTCATGCCTGCGTCAAATTGACCGGCACGAAATTTGGCGAAGTTTGCGATCGCGAGCAACACGCAAATGGATAGCACCCCCGCCGCACACATCCACTCGCTGTGCTCGGGAGAAATGGTTGTGCACAGCGTTCCAAAGAGCGTGATAAGTGGAAACGTTCGGATGCCCGCAATCTCCGAAACTTTCCACTCGCGTTGCATACCAACGAGCAGTCCGAGTCCGAGAGAGATCGCCAGGGCGAGGTAAGTTTCCATCAAAACCGAGTCTGGAAGAAAAGAGCATGCAAAGGATGCAGAGCGCATTCTTACATGATCATTTTATCTCACCGGAGACGTGGAACCTATCGGTGAATTGGCGTTGAACACGATGTGCGTCTGAGAACCGCGGTCGGTGTGACGCCGGGATGAAAGCAGGCCGGATGAAGGAGGCATTGCGACGCGCATCCGGCGATCTTAGCTGATCGCAGCTACGCGATAACTTTCTCGGACCCAATCTCTACTTCGCCAGTTTCGCTTCTTCCGAGGCGATCATTTGGCGAAGGATCTCGTCGAGTGAAACTCGAATGTCCCAGTCGGGATAATCTCTTCGCAATTTACTCAGATCGCTGATGTAGCAAATGTGATCCCCTTTTCGGTTGTCATCACCGAGCGTCCATTGCACCTCGTGACCGGACAACTCTTTGATCTTCTCGATACACTCGAGCACACTCGCGGCGTTCTCGCGTCCGCCGCCGATGTTGTAGACTTCGCCGGGACGCGGGTTTTTCGAGAACGCTTCGAACGCTTTCACCACGTCGCTGCACTCGATCTGATCGCGAACCTGTTTTCCTTTGTAGCCAAAGATCGTGTAAGGCTTGCCCGCGACCGCAACGTGGACCAGATAGCTGAGAAACCCGTGCAGCTCCACACCGCTGTGGCTCGCCCCGGTCAAGCACCCACCACGAAAGATCCCGGTCTTGATTCCAAAGTACTTGCCGTACTCTTGGGCCAACACGTCAGCCGCCGTTTTCGACGCGCCGAACAAAGAGTGCATCGTCTGGTCGATGCGGCATGACTCGCTGATGCCGTCATAGTCGGCTTCGTCCGCGTACTCCCACCGCGTCTCGAGTTCCTTCAGCGGCAACTCGTTCGGTGCATCACCGTAAACTTTGTTCGTGCTCATGTGACAGAACACCGCATCCGGCGCATGCTGGCGAGTCGCCTCGAGCAGGTTCAATGTTCCGTTCGCGTTGACCTCGAAATCCAAGAACGGAATCGCGGCCGCTTTGTCGTGCGACGGCTGCGCCGCACAGTGGATGATCAGGTCGGGAGCCTCTTTCTCGAACAACGCCAAGACTCCCTCACGGTCGCGAATGTCCAACGCAACGGTGCGGAAGTTTTTCGTTTCCTCCTCGAGCCGCGTTTGATTCCAATGCGTGCTGCCTTCGGGACCAAAAAATGTCGCCCGCATGTCGTTGTCGATGCCGATGACCTCGTCGCCGAGTGCATCCCAGTGACGTACGGCGGCTGAACCAATCAAACCGCTCGATCCGGTGACAATAACACGCATTTCAAACAAGCACAAAAACGAGGAAATGTAAAGAAAAGATGGCCGGCATAGTGTAGTTACGTTCCTCTTTCGTGACAGAGACCGGGAGCGCGAAAGTTGCATTTCACGCGTGAGTTCGGAATGATCACGCCGGCACGCATTGTCAGCCTCGACGTGCCAGGAAGCTCGCCCGACCGGCGTTATCCGCCTTCGAGATGCGGCGGTGCTCAGGCGGCCTGCGAATGGGGACGGACGGACGCCGTTTCGTCCAGAATTTCGCGAATCGCGAGTGCCTGTTCCGCGGCCGGCTGCGAGAGATCGAGAAACAGTACCCGGCGACCGCGAATTTCGCACCACGTGCACCCTGCACCTTCGAGCGGCGCTCCGCGGACCTCAAAACCGTACTGCCGAGCGATCCGCGTCATCCGTCGCAATCGATCGAGAACATTCTCGTCGGAACCTTCTGCGGAGGAGATGTTGGCCGGTTTGCTCGGTCGTTTGACGATCGTAGGCATCGCGAATTCGCAGGATAAAAGGACACACGTTAAGTTTTGCCGGTCGCTGAATCGGGATTTATCAGAAACGCCGGTCGCGCCGATAGATCCAGTGAGGCCGAGTCGTAACGACTGTTCGACCCATTCCACCCTGATCGACTCGGCCCCTTCGCCGCCACTCTGTCCCCCACCGCTTAGCGTGTGCAAAAAATGCCGGATTCACGAGCCAACGTCCGTCCCATGAACTCAAACTCCGCCGCCGCGTCGGCACCGACTCCGGAGGACGCTCGCGAAGCGAACATGACTGCCGACGCGCAAATCCAGGCGATGAAGGAGCAGATCCGGCACCTGCAGAGCCTCGCGAGCCTCGGTGAATTGACCGGCACGGCGACGCACGAGTTCAACAACGTCCTGATGACGGTCATCAACTACGCCAAACTCGGCCTGCGAAATCAAGACACCGCCAGCCGCGACAAAGCGCTCACGAAGATTCTCGAAGCCTCCGAACGAGCCGCCAAAATCACCAACACGATCCTGGCCCAAGCCCGCAATCGGACGGACGCGAAAGAGCCGACCGATGTGGCCGCCCTCGTTCGCGACACGCTCGTCCTGATGCAGCGTGAAATGCAGAAGTACCGAATCTCGGTGGAACTCGACATCGCCGACGAACTGCCGATGATCTCCGCCAGCGGCAACCAGATCCAGCGACTGCTGCTGAACCTGATGACCAACGCTCGCCAGGCGATGGGCGAAGGAGGAACGTTGTTGATCCGCGTCATCACGAGCCGCGCCGCCGACGCCACCTCGTCTCAACCGACACACGTGGAACTGACCGTGCGTGACTCCGGATCGGGAATCCCTGAGGACGTCCTGCCCCGCATCTTCGATCCTTACTTTTCGACCAAAGCCGGCCCTGACGAATCCGGCAAAGGCGGCACGGGCCTCGGCTTGGCGGCCTGCAAGGACATCATCGACGAACACGGCGGACGGGTTCGCGTCGAGAGTTCGGTGGGCCGCGGAACGGCGTTCGTGATCAGCTTCCCGATCGCCGCGGCGAAACAGGCGGCCGCCTGATGACGCTCGCCGACAGAGAAGTCACGATCGCGCCGCACGCGATCGCGTTGACCATCGCGGGTTCCGACCCGAGCGGCGGAGCGGGCCTGCAAGCCGACCTGAAGGCGTTCCAGCAAAACGGCGTCTATGGCATGTCGGTCGTGACCCTGATCACGGTCCAAAACACGCTCGGTGTCGGCCACGTTGAAATGCTGACACCGGAGTTAGTGTGCCAGCAATACGATGCGGTGATGTCCGACATCCCGCCGCGAGCCATCAAGACCGGAGCATTGGGGACAGGCACAATTATTGCGGAAGTTGCTGCTCGCTTGGAGGAATGCGACACACCGGTCGTGGTCGACCCGGTGATGGTCAGCAAGCACGGCGCCCCTTTGGTCGATGACGCCGCCGTGATCGCCTTCCGCGAAACACTGCTGCACCGCGCGACGCTGATCACGCCGAACCGGTTCGAAGCCGAAAGGCTGCTCGACCGAAAGATTGACAACGACCAAAACGCGTTCTTCGACGCCGCGCAGCAACTCCTCGAACTCGGCCCACGAATGGTGCTGCTCAAAGCCGGCGAGTTTGAGGGCAGCCAACTGCATGTCTTCGCCAACGGCGAGAACATCGTCACGCTGACACTTGAACGACACAACACCGACCAAACCCAAGGTGCGGGATGCTCGCTCGCAGCAACCATCGCCGCACGAATCGCTTTGTCGTCGCCCGACGATCCGATCGCCGATCGCACGCGCGGGGCAGTCGACTTTGCCGTCGCCGCGGTGAATCACGCGATCCGATTCGCACCGAACTACGGAAACGGTCGCGGCCCGATCGAATCCCGCATGCTGCACATCGGCGACTGATTTGCGGCAACCAGAGAACCAACCGCTTCAACGGTTTGTTGATTTAAAGAGTGATAGGGGTAGGGAAGTCCGGTTGCGCCGGACTCCCCTCCCTCCGAACCGTACGTGCGGTTTTCCCGCATAC
>JBICHZ010000093.1:0-19841 GCA_043101355.1 Rhodopirellula sp. JB044 | reverse complement strand
GTTGATCGTCTTGCCAGCCGGTGAAATTTTCGACTTCTCGGAACCGTCGCATTTGCCATCGGCGTTGAATGTACCGTGCAATTCCTCTAGCGAATCCCAGTTCGCACATCCTGACGCATGCTCAGCGTTGGTCATCAACACCATGTCGGAGTGATCGATTCCTGGGCGAGTCATGTGCAATAGGGTTGCGCCGTTCTCGCTGAGGACTTCGTTGCGGTTATTTCCAAACTTGCCGCCTTTCCCTTCGCTGTAACCGAGTGCGTTCTGTTGTGCCGCGAGAACATCAACCTGCACCGGAGAGGAAGAGTTGTTGATCGCGGTGATCTGATAGATCGCACAGGGAATTGCGGAACTCTTCAGATCCATTGGGATGAACGGATTGAATACTTCCAACTGCAATTCCACAGGAAGTGCAGAGTCTTCAAAACGGTATTTTCCGATCGGGTATTCCCCTTCGAATTTCAAGGATGCCATTGCCGCGAACGGTCCGACCGGCTCGGTCTGCAGGGCACGAGTCACCGATCCGCCGTCATCGGATTGCGCACGCACGGCCAGGAAGCTGTCATCGATGCGGACTTCGTGGAAGTTGCATGCGATCTGCCAAATCGCAGGTTCGGCCTTGCCGTTGAACTGAATCGCACCTGCTCCGATGCCGCCCACCATGAAGCTGATCGCGTCGAGGTTTTCACCCTGGTAGACCCGCGTCGTTCCAGGTGCCGTCAACGCGGGATCACTCAGGATGCTTTGCTCTTTGCGAGCACGCCGAGCGTTTCGTTCCGCCCGCACGCGAGCGACGCGTTCGCCGGTGGTTTTTAGTCGATCTTCCCAACCGGCGGCTTTGAGGTGTGTTTGGATTTCGGCTCGAGTGAGTCCTTTGGCGTAACAGGCGACTTCGTCCAAACAGAGGTCGGTCGATCCCCATCCATCTACCGTGGTCGTTCCGAGCGTCATGGTCGATTTCTTAGGCCCACGTCGGGTGAACTCGAACGCACCACCGATCAAACTGCATTCGTAACCATCGAGATAGGCCCGCACGTCGAGGTCATAACTCGTGATCGCGAGGTGATACCAACGGCCTACTTCGAACGGTTGATCGGTAGGCGGATTGACCGTGGTGAGCACGTCGCCATTGACGTTTTGATACAGCAACGCGGAGAGGTCGTTTTTGATCCCGACGATATAGTGGGCTTGTTGTCCCGACGTTTGGGCGATGATTACAGGATCTTCGTCGCCGACCGGTGCCGAGTTGAGTTTGAAGAACAGTTCGATGGTCGCGGACCGGCCTCGGAGATGATCGGTGTTCGTGACCGAAACCGGTTCTTTGGGAACCAAACAGATTGCTTTGCCGTCAACCACTCCGTCGACATACGATGCCGCACCGCCGCCTTTGCCGGGAGCCTTGCCGAGCGAATCAGACAAGTTGCCATCCAGTCGCCAATAGCCGCGCAGCGATGGATCGGATTTCAATAGCGAGGCGTAGGCGTCCTTGGCGTCCTCCGCGCCATCGGCGAAGAGCGGGCGTCCCGAAAGCCCAGCAGTCAATGCGCCGGCAGCGACTAGAAAACGTCGCCGCGTGACATCGATTCCGACGAAAGATTGTTCACACCCGCAGTCATCTTCGTTCGGCTGGCAACAGGTTTGGTTTGGGTTCATAACGTTTTGTTCCTTTACTGCCTGCCGGCGTGTGCGGGCGTGTCTCCGCTTCGCGGTGGGGAAAAGCGATTGACATCCGACTGCTAAAACTTTTCGTGGGGGTTGTTTAAGTGGTGGGGTCTTTGGTCGCTGCCGACGACGTTCAGCCCGCCGATTTCTGATCGCATTTGATCCGCCTTTCGCATCATTTCGCTGGCAACCTCGGGATGCTGAGCGTAGCGGTTGCGTTTCTCAGCGATGTCGGAATCCAAATCGAACAGCATCGGTTGTTTGACCGAAAGATGGATCTTCATGTGATTGCCTCCGGCGCGCTTTGCCCAATAGGGTTGGTCCGCGATAGTGCGTGGCAGGTGCAATTTCCACTTGTCTTTGCGGACCGCCTGGAGGTTGAGTCCGTTGTAGTAGTAGAAGGCTTCATGAGGGCTATTGTTGGTTTCGCCTCGGATCAAATCGGAGATGTTGCGACCATCGATTGTGCGATCATTGGGCAATGGCGTTCCCGCGAAGTGGCAAAACAGCGGCAACAAATCCATGCTGGAGATCATCGCGTTGGATACCGTGCCGGATGGGATTTGTCCTGGCCAACGAAAGATTGCGGGGACCCGATGTCCGCCTTCCATGGTCACGTACTTTCCACCACTGAGCGGTTTGGCAGATCCGTTGACAGCAGGACCGTTATCCGACATCAGGACGACGAGCGTGTTTTCATTGAGCCCCGCGTCACGTACCGCATCCATCACGCGACCGACACTGTGATCGAGTTCTAAAAGGAAGTCGCGGTAGATTCCCGCCTTCCCTTTCTTGCCTGATGTGCCTCGAAACGACTCACTGGGAAGGATTGGCGTGTGGGCGATGTGATGCGCGAAATAGATAAAGAACGGTTGCTCGTGTTCCTGCTTGATAAACTCGACGACTTCGTCGGTATACAAACTTGTGATCTTCTCAAAATCAATATGTTCTTCTTGAATCTCTCGGTTTCGATAGAGCGTGTCGGCGCCTTCGAGTTGACTCGAAAAGTTGCTGTGCAGGCCCAGGTATTCGTCGAAGCCGGCGTCGAGAGGGTGCGACCCCTCGACATGGAATCCGAGGTGCCATTTGCCGACGGCTTTGTTGTAGTACCCACTTTCTTTAAGCAGTTCTGCGATGGTCAGTTCCTCGGGCGCGATTCCGTATTCAGCGTACTTGGTCGTATTGTGTCGCGAAATTGGGTGGCCACATCGCATCGGGTAGCGGCCAGTCAACATCGCCGCTCGCGACGGGCCACACACGTTTGCGGCGACGAGGCAATCGGTAGCGAGCAGACCTTCTCTCGCCAAACGATCGATCTCGGGAGTCGCGTTCTGCGACCCATAGCAACCAAGGTCGCCATAGCCGACGTCATCAACAAACAGAAGAATGATGTTGGGTCGCAGCGGGGCTTCGGCATGCGCGGTGTGAAACGTCGCTAGAAGGCAGACGAATACAAAGAGTTTTGCAGATGCGTTCATCATGGTGGGGAAGGATGTGCGAGTGAACCGAGTCCAGTCGTTGCGAGAACGTGTCCGGCAATGTGTGCCGATCGACACGGGAATCGGTCCTCTACTTTGTTTGACGTCTGTTGTTTTTGTTGCCGTGGACGTTCTTGATTTCGGGATGTCTTCTCAATCGCTCGGCGTGGATCGCGGACCGCGTGGCGGCGTCCACGGTCGGCCAGTCCTTCCCGTGGCTGATGATTGGTGCGTCCTCGATCGCGGAACCGGTTGGCCGCTGACCACTGCCTCGCTGCATGAACTCGCCGAGTTCCCGGCGAGCCTCTTTGGCCATGCGAACCATTTGCTGAACGATCTCGGGGTTCGACGAGGAAACATCGTCCGATTCCGCGATGTCGTTCCGGAGGTTGTAGAGTGCTGGAGCGGCTGCGTTGACGAACGTTTTGTTTTTGTCCCATAAAGGAAGTTGCCTCTGGGCCCGCGGCAAATGCAGTTTCCAGTCGCCGTACCGGATCGCCTGCAGGTTTTCGCAGTTGTAGTAGTAGAACGGTTGGTCATTCGGACGCGATATAGCGCCGCCATTGAGGAGCGGCGTCAGGCTGACTCCGTCGTAAACACGATCGGTAGCCAGGGGTTGATCGATGATCTCTGATAGCGTTGGAAAAACGTCCATGGCAACCACCGGCGTATCCGATTCGATTCCGTTTCGGATCTTTGCGGGCCAATGAAAGATAAACGGCACGCGGTGACCGCCTTCAAAGGTGACATATTTTGTCCCGCGATACGGTTTGGCGTACTGCGGTTTGACCGGACCGTTGTCGGACGTGAAGATCACGATTGTGTTCTCTGCGATGCCGGCACCCTCGAGAGCTTTCATTAGCTCTCCGATTCCCCAGTCGAGTTCCTCGATCACATCCCCTCGCACGCCGTCGCGTGATGAACCGACAAAATCTTTGCCTGCCTTGTATGGGGTGTGGGGGTAGTTGTGGGCGAAGTAGAGGAAGAACGGTTCGTCGCGATCCTCCTGAATGATCTCCACCGCGCGATCGGTGTAAAGCTTTGTGAGTTGCGCTAAAGGCGTCTTCGCATAGACCTCTTTAGTGCCGTCGTAAAACGCGGCGGTGTGTCCCGCGTTGTTGGGCATGCCATAGTAGTGATCAAAACCGTGACGAAACGGATGGAACTCGGGTTCTTTACCGAGGTGCCATTTTCCGATCATGTAGGTTTGGTAGCCGCTATTTTGGAACTGTTCAGCGAGCGTGATTTCATCCGGATTCAAACCAAGAAACCAATGTTCATTGCGAATCGGATTGATGCCCATGTAGAGCCCGCATCGCTGCGGATACGCACCGGTCAGAAAGCAGGCACGCGATGGAGAACAGATCGACGCGCCGGTGTGAAAGTCGGTGAAGCGAATTCCGTTGGCTGCCAACGCGTCGATGTTAGGAGTCTTTACTTTGGTCGCACCATAGCAACCGACATCCGCGTAACCCAAGTCGTCGGTCAGAAAAAAGATGACGTTAGGACGTTTGGGCTCATCACAGTATCCGAGGCAAGATCCTAGTGTTTGAATCAAAGCGGCAACGATAAATAACGATCGCGGCGACATTACTTCTTGCCTGCCTCGGTCTGACGTTTGGGAGTTTTGCTTTTGTCCGCGGATTTTGCAGGGCGGTACGAACTGAGGAGTGCCTCCATTTCCTGCACCACTTCAGGGTACTGTTTGTAGACGTTCGTTGTTTGTCGCACGTCCTGATCGAGATCATAGAGTTGTGCCGGTGGCGCGTTCTTTTTGATCTTGCCGTTTTCGATGTCGCTGTTCGGGCTGTTCAGGAACTTCACTCCGGCTGGTCCGCCCCAGGCGTGCTGGGGTTCTCGACTGCCATTGAACCCGCCGCTTCCGCGGGCCCCGATATACATCCATTTGCCTTTGCGAATCGCGAGGTTTGAGGTTTTATGTGGCGCGAGCAGGAGTTCCTCTCGAATCGGCTTGTTTGGGTTTTCTACGAAAGCCGGCAGCATGTTGATGCTGTCTTTTCTTTGAAGCGAAGCGTCGTCGCTACCGAGAAGGGCCGCAAACGTGGCGAGCATGTCCACGTTGCAGAGCAGTTGGTTCGAAACGCTCGACGGTTCAATCTTCCCAGGCCAACGTGCGATAAACGGAACACGGTGGCCGCCTTCCCACGCACCAAATTTGAAACCGAGTAGATCACCGTTCATCCGGTGTCCCGCTCGAACTGCGTTACGCCCACCCAGATTCAACATGCCACCGTTATCACTGGTGAAGACGATCAGCGTGTTTTCGGTAAGACCGTGAGCTTCCAAGGCGCCGACAACTTCACCGACCATCCAATCGAGTTCTTGGATGAAATCACCATAAAGTTCGGCGTCGCTCAAGCCTTGGAACCGCTTTCCTGGCGTGAACGGATGGTGAATATGAGTCGTCGCGAGATACAGGAAGAACGGGTGGTCGTGATTATCGGATATCCAATCGACGGCTTTGCCGGCCAAGACGGTCCCTACGGTATAGTCGTTATATCGTTTGTGGGCCGCGACGGCTCCTTTGAACATATTCGGTGTTCGCTGGGAGGCTTCCGGTGGGATCTCGGTGATCGGGGTTGCGTCTTTGTGACGGCCGCGTCCGAGGTACACCAAAGGATCATTCGGGTCGCTATCGACGATTTGGTCGTTTTCAACATAGACGTACGGTGGGGCGCTGTTCACGACAGGAAGACCGAAGTAGTAGTCGAAGCCGAGGTCTTGAGGGCCCGGGCGTAGCGGTTCTTTCCAGTCGTTTTGTCCCTCGCCAAATCCGAGGTGCCATTTCCCCATCGCGGCGGTCCGGTAGCCAGCGTTATGAAAAACATCCGCTAGCGTCAACTCTTCTGTGTCGACGAGCAGTCCCGAGGTAACAGGGGCCGGCCCCCAAATGCCTTTGCCGCCGTTAGCACGAATCGGATAGTTGCCGGTTAACAGTGCGTAACGCGACGGAGTGCAGACCGCCGATGCCGAGTGTGCATCGGTAAACCGGCGACCTTCCTTGGCCAGCCGATCGATGTTCGGCGTTTTGACTTTGGTCGCGCCGTAGCAACCTAAGTCTCCGTATCCCAAGTCGTCCGCCAGGATATACACGACGTTCGGGGGAGAGGATTCGGCCGCGGCAGTCGGTTGTGCTTGAGTCAATGTCAGAAAGACTAAGAACGGGATAGTAAGTGTAGCGCCGCAAATGGGTGTGGGGGATTTCACGTTTGTTTCCTTTGAGGGGCAGTCGTTGAGCTATTCGTCGAGGAAGCTTGGCTTTGATTAATGATTCGTCAGTCTGCAGTGAGCGTCGTTCACGTTGGCAAACCGCGGCGAAGGCTCATCGGCGAGCGCCCTTTGGCCAACGACCAGCCGAGAATTCGCGTTCGGTTGTCAGTCAGGTTGGTAATGGGGGGTGCCACGGAGCCACTCGTAGTCTGCGTATTGATATTGGTTCCGGCTCTGCTGGTTTGGGTTCCAGAGCGGTGGTTCGTTAGATTCATTCCAGGACTTCCATTTCGCGAGCATTCTTTTCGCCCGTTGCGGTTGTGCTTTTGCGAGATCATGCGACTCGGTCGGATCGGTTCGAAGGTCGTAGAGTTCGGCACGCCCGCGTGTGACGAGCATCTTGTAGTCGCCCTCGCGAAGCACGCCCGAGAGGTCTTTTCGCCCTTTGCCAACGTGCCAATACAGTTCCTGGTGCGGAGCATCGCTCGTTTTTCCCGTGATGTACTCGCTGATATCGCGACCGTGCAGTGCGAGCTTGTCGACATCAGCCCCGGCGAGACTCAGTGATGTCGCGCCGATATCGAGTGAGGTCACCGGATGGTCGAGGACGGTGCCCGGTTGGATGCGGTTGGGCCAACGGACGACAAACGGCACGCGGAGTCCGCCTTCGTAAGCGTTTCCCTTCGCTCCACGCAGCGGTCGGTTGTCACTGGTGCGTTTCATTCCGCCGTGATCGCTCAAGAACCAAACGACTGTGTTGTCGCGAAGTTCGAGTCGATCGAGAGTTTGTAGTATTCGTCCGATGCCCTGATCCATCTCGTCGACCATGGCTGCATAGACCGACCGGTTCTCGGCAGGCACACCGGGAACCTTCGTCATCGACTCCGGCGGATACTTTTCGATCGTTTCCGCGGGTGCTTCGAGATACTCGTGCGGGGCGTTGTAGGAGACGAATAAAAAGAACGGTTGCTCGCGATTTTTTTCGATGAATCGAATGCCGCCGTCGGTCAGTTCACGTGTCAGGTATTGATCCCAATCGACAGGCTTGCCGTTGTGCAGCATCGGAAGTGTGTGGTGCATGTCCCGCATGCTCCACGGTTTCGTCTTCGTTCGATAGCGACCGTCGTACGATGGATGATGCAGAGGGTAATACATCAATCCGCCGCCATAGAACCCGTACCAATCCGAGTAACCCATTGCGTTGGGACGTTGATGGTTCGCGGTTCCCATGTGCCATTTGCCAACACCGCCGGTCACATAACCTTGCTCCTGCATCCGATGGGCGATCGTTTTGATGTCGGCAGGAAATCCTTGAGCCGGATCGAGAGGCCGGGAAGCGTTAACGTAGTAGCCAAACGAGGACTGGATACGACCGGTAAGAAAACCGGCTCGCGACGGACCGCACATGCAACCAGTGACATACCCCTGCGTGAAGCGTGCACCGCTCGACGCGAGTTGATCGATGTTGGGCGTGCGAATGTCTTGGCAGCCCTGAAAACCGACGTCCGCATAGCCCAGGTCATCCGCCATGATGACAACAACGTTGGGTTGGACTGCATCGTAAGGTTGTTGTCTCGAATCAGCGGCCTGGGCGGCACAGATGCTCATCGCAGTCACGATGACGAGTCCAGTAATTCCGGCGACGCGACGCGGTGCGGCGGTCCATGATCGGAAAGAAAGTGGGGTACTCATCGGTTTGGCATTCGGTAGCGTCGTGGTGCTCGATTGGGGACAGGACTTGATCTGCGATCCGCACGTATTCCGCATCCAACTCATGGTTGAAATTCGTCGGTGCGGAACGGGTAGGCGGGCAAGCCTGCTTGGTTGACCAAATTGACGGTGGGTTTGCCCGCGAAGGCGTATCGCACGTATCGCGGGCGTTTCAATTCTGACGAACGCAAGACAACCGTTTCGCCACGGATCGTCGCATCGGCTTTCACCCACTGAGCGGAATCGTCGGCGATCCAAAATGCCTGGGGAGGGTTCCCGTCTTTCGTCGTCAGCCCGTCACTGTGGTCGAATTGGACGACGAGGTGATCGTCGTTGCGTTCGACACTCTTCATGACCGGGCCGCGCGCGACGATGTCTTGCCGCAGTGTGTCGTGGGCGGCTAACAGTGCGAGACGTTTGCCGATCGGCAGTTTATCGGTCGGGTGGATGTTCTTAAGCATCCCAAGGTCGATCGTGTTGGCCACCGATGTGTGAGGCAGTTGCAAGACAGACAACTGCGATTCACGCATCCACGCCCAGGACCTCGCGTCGGGACGTTCGGGGTCCTTATTGACGCTGCCGTTGACCGTCTTTCCGAAACCGGGAAGCATGACGATTTGAAAGTGTAGGTCGTCGCGGTTCCACTGACGCCGGTAGCGTTGGATCCAACGTTTGAGGGTCTCGGCGTAGACCTGCATGGAATCGAGTGACCCCGTGTTGGATTCGCCTTGATACCAAACGATCCCGCGACACGCGTACGGAATCAGTGGATGCATCATCGCGTTGTAGATGACGTTGGGTTGGGTACGCAAAAAAATGTCGGCTCGGCGGTTCCACTCTTCGCGTCCTTCGAGAATCGCGTTGATGCGATCGCGTTTCTCGGTGTCGGCATCAAATTTTTGCATGATGTCGCGGAAGTGCGGCAGTTCTTCAGTCATGTCTCTCGGCATCCATCCTTCGATCGAGGAACTGCCCCACGATGTTTGAATGATCCCCACCGGGACGCCGCTGGATTGCTCGAGGAAATACGCAAACGCTGCCGCGACGGCGCTGTCGGGATGCTTTTCGACCCATGCCCCCGAACACGAGTCCTGTTCGGTGAACGACACGGTTTGTTTGACGAGGAAACATCGCAGTTCATGAGGATGTGTCATCAGTTCCTTGACCGCAGGAATCTGGGGGACACCCATCTGCATGTTGGATTGTCCAGAACAAATCCACACTTCACCCACGACGACATTTCCGATGCCGACGGTGTCCGATTTGTCGGTGTAGGTCGCACGGAGGAAACGACCATCGGACGAGGCGGGCAGCGCGTCGAGGTTCACCAACCATTTCCCGTTTTCGTCGGCGGTCGTGAACTTTTGATGCTCGCCGAATTCAATCGTGATTTCAGAATGCGGGTCCGCGGTTCCCCAAATAGGGACAGGCATGTCACGTTGCAACACTGCGTTGTCGGTGAAGACCGACGCGAACGTCAGATCCGCGGACGCGGTCGCAGGCGACAAGAGTGCCATGCAAGCGATGGCGGCGAGCCCGAGTTTGCTTTGCGGGAATCTCATTGTGGTTTCTCTCGTTGTGGGGAATGTGGCGTTCTGTGCAGGCATGAGCTAGGGCAGCGGCGTGTGCCGAGCCAACGTCCTGCCTTGATCTGCTCTACAGATTACTCGATCGGACGCAGGATCATTGCGTTTCCGCCACCGGCAGCGAGCTGCACCGAGAGAATGTCCGATTTGCTGACCGTCGTGCTGGTTATTTCGTAAGCCTCCGGGTTTTTGACGCCATGAGCATTCTTCCCGTCCGAGAAAACGGTTGCCTGGTAACGAATGCCAGGCGAGAGGAAGTCGAGCGGTATGTCGAGAACGCGTCGGTTCTGGTCGCCGACCGACGCGATGTACCACGTTTGACCACTTCGGCGGGCGACGCTGATGTACTCGCCGAGTTTGGAATTCGGGACTCGCGTGTCGTCCCAAGTCGCGGGCATGTCACGCAGGAAGGCAAACAGGTCTGATTTCCGGCAATACTCCTCCGGTGCGTCGGGCAACGTGATTAAGCCTGTGTTGATGACAACGTTTCGGGCCACTTCGCTGACGACGGTAGAAATGTAGGTGTTCCTCTTTTTCGGACCTTTCTCTCGCTCGCCCGCATTGATGCTATTGATGCCGAAATTGCCGTTGGACATGTCCAGGGGACCGGTCAGGCCGCTGACCATCGCCATGTTGAGGAACGTTTCCGGCGTGAATGCTTTGCGAGCGTCTTGTTGGCCGTGACAATACTCGCGGCTGATTAGGTTGGGCATCGTGCGTTGGACGCCGGTCATGGGGACCGGACCGTCGTGGAAGTTGATCAGCAGTTTATTCTCTGCGGCCGCGTCAATTGATTCCCGAGTGAACGTCGCCTTGTTGCCCATGAATCCGTATTTGATTCCTGCGGCGCCGAGATCGGCGTAATGTTCAAAGAGTGTTTCGTCGCCGAAATTTCCCTTCTTGCGGTCGTAGTAGAGCATGATCCGAACGTCCTTCTCTTTGGCGTACTGGATCACTTTGGTGATGTCGACTTTGGGGGACACCTTCATCTTTCCGTTGCCCGCGTGCTCAAACCAAAAGTCGTCGACGGTCAGGTATTCGATGTCGTTTTCGGCACAGAAATCGATCAAACGCAGGTAGCTGCGGGTGTCGATCCCGTAGGTGAAGTCGCCGTTGTGGTAGCCGTGAATTCGCCAATCCCACAAACCTTTGCCGGGCAGAATCCAATCCGTGTCGTCGATCTGGCAAGGGGCCGCGAGATTCAACGCGACCGTGTTGACCGTCAACGCTCCCGCCGTGTCGCCAATTAAGATCACTCGCCACGGTGTCACGTGTCCGGTGCCCTGCGAGACAGCGGAGTTCGCTGCGAGAATCCCTTTGTTCGGTGCGGAGTAATTCATGCGCAGGCTCTCAAATCCTGCGGCGGAGTACAGGTCCGATTCCAGTATTGCGACGTGCACGTTGTCGGATCGGCGAGCAACCAACGGAACAGAGACGTGGATGTCTTTTGTAAGACCATCGAGTTGATGGCCGCGAGATCCGTTGTGGGCGACCACGACATCGGGAAGGCGATGAACGGTCCGGAATGATATTTTCCGCCCACGAGATTCGTCCGACATGACGAACCGCATCCCAACCCCGGTATCGAACACCCGGCAAATCAGCTCGACAGGAACTCGGTCGGCGGTCAACGAGAGGGTCAGCTCGTTGTGATGATCGCGGATCGATCGAAACTGGCCATAGACGGGCTCCCAAACGGAGTCGTGCGTTTGAGTCTGCGTGCCCGTCAGTTCCAATGCCGCATCGGTGAACACCTCCACTTTCGAACGCTCGATGATGGTCTTCTCGCCGCGGTGAATCGCGTATGTCAGGTCGTCGCCATTGATCTCGAAGGACACGGAAACGGAACCGTCTGGTGATTCCACGACGATCGGTTCCGCCGCGTGGGTGCATCTGCTGCCCAAGATTGTCAAGAGTGCGATCAGCAACAGGCCGTGACGGCGAAGCGGAAAGAAGTAGCCGAAAGAAGTGCGAGTGAGCGTTGTTCGTTGAGAGCGCATCGTCGGTTTGCGGTAGTGCGTCAAAGGAATCGGCGAGGTGGGAAGCGTGATGTGCGGAGCGTTATGGGCGGAACGTGACGCGTCGAGTATGGGAGTGACGATTGTCGAGGACGGCCACAGTGAGTTGGCGTGGAGTGGAATCGCGGGGCGACAGACGCCTGCTCGCGTTGAGGCGAGTGGTTTGGCCAAAAGGTGAGATTCTGCCCCCTATCAAAGCGAATGTTGGTGCGGAATCCTTTACACCGAACTTGAACGTTAATTGCGTTTTTTCGAGTGGGCTCCGTCCCCACCCGGCGAGTTTTTGCCGAAACGCGTTGTTGCGTGCCCACGGAACCGGCCGGCAGTCACATCGCGAAGCGGGTACCGAGCCTCGAATTGGTTTTCGGGGACTCGGATTGGTTTTCGGGGAATGGTGAGGCAGCGATTCGGATGGTTCGCCGCAAGAACCACTCGTATTGTGTAACGCGGATGAAGCGAGGTTGATGGCGGGACGGAATACGAGGTGCGTGGGTTGGCAGGTGATTTAGGTGGACGTCGTTTCAGTTAGGGATGTCGGCGAATGATGTCGAGAATCCTCCGCCCTGCTCGTATTGTGATTAAACGGTCTACCATGTCGACGAAGCGAGACGACACCGGGGTAACGTTTTGCGACAGTCGGATAGCCGGGCAAACCCCGTTTTTTGCGAAGGGTTGTTGCGCGTTCGTCAGCGTTTATGGCAGAATGCGTCGTCGGTTCGATGGGTGGCGTTGGGTGAACGCGATCCGGTACGGCTCACCTCGTTGTCCGCATGCGGGCAATTCAGCGACGCCGATTGGGGTGCCCGAAAGACTTCGGGTGCTCCGCAGTTACCGCCACGATCGGGACGCAAGGCGGTTGCGAAGAAACGACACTTCTTGGTCAACGCCGCCATTTCAGTCTTGATGACAAAGTGATTTCTGCCATCCGCCCCGGTCGCCAAACGGACCGGGGAACGGCTCGCACTGCAAAAAATTTGCGAATTGTCGGTCAGTATGCCACCATGCTCCCCCCACCCACTCGCTGTTTCATTCTCTTTCGGAAGCAGCATAGTCATTGCCCCCAACCATGACGTATTCACTGGACGCCCGACATGAATTCATTTCGCCGAGTCTTTGGTTTCTGTTTGATCGCATCCGGTCTCCTTCACCCCGCACATGCTGAGTTTAGTGATCCCGACTTTATCGTCGTACAGTCGTTGCTGCGAATGCAGGACGCGGCAACGTTGGTACGATCGAACGATGATGTTCGTCGAGCGGTCAATCGGTATCTCGATGAAAAAAGGGGACAGAGAGAATTACTCGATGTGGTTGCCAAGCTAGAACTGCGCGATCAAACCCATCGCCTCGCGGAGTTTTTCAATGAAGCGGCCGATGTCAGTCTCCAAGTCGAGGCGACGCGGTTGCTGCTCGCTTCAGGGCAGGAAGACTACTTGCGTGAGCGTCTCTCTGCCGGTGATCGTACTTCGGTGTCGATCGCGAAGGCGTTGGGAATGACGAACGACCGCCGCTCGGTCCGCATTCTCGCGCCGTACGTCACCGCGGACGTGCCCGCTTCGCTTCGCATCGCCGCCGCGGACGGGCTGGGAAGATCGAGTCGCGGACAAGAGTCGCTGGTGTCGCTCTACCAATCGGGAAAATTGCCGCTCGAATGTCACTATGTGGTTTACAACTCGCTATTGAATTCGAAGGTGGCTCATGCGAAGGAGGTCGTCGTTCATCTAGCACCACCGCCGACGACGGGTGGCGAGGCGTTGCCACCGATGCGAAAACTCGTGCGGATGCGCGGTGACGGCAAACGCGGAAAGGCAACGTTCCATGGCAAAGGCACGTGCGCGAAATGCCACAAGGTCCATGGCGAAGGAAAGGACATCGGACCGGACCTCTCCGAAATCGGTAGCAAACTGTCTCGCGAGGCGATGTTTACCGCGATCTTGAACCCGAACGCCGGCATCAGTCATAACTATGAACAATATGGCATCGTGACCGCAGACGGTTTGGTGCTCAACGGTTTGTTGGTCAACCAAACCGAAGCAGAGGTCACTCTCAAAACGGCCGAAGGTGTGGACCGAACGATTCCCGCCGATGACATCGAAGAAATGGTGCGCCGCGATGTGTCGTTGATGCCCGAGAACCTGCATCAACTGATGACGGTTCAAGAACTCGTCGACATGGTCGACTATTTGATTCTGCTGACGAAGAAAACACAAAGTGGGGCTCATGTTGACCGCCCCAATGCCGATCAATCGCAGCAAACTTCATCGCATCAAACCGAGGATGCTTTGGCAGGCGTCGAGATTGCCGATGATCTTACCGCGCGGCTATTTTCTGCCGAGCCGGAACTTCGCAACCCCAGCAATATTGACGTCGACCACCTCGGGCGAGTCTGGGTTTGCGAAGTCGTCAACTATCGGCACTTTCGCAATCCGAACAATCCGGTCCGTTCCGAAGGCGATCGAATCTTGGTGCTCGAAGATACCGATCGTGATGGCGCCGCTGATAAAACAACGGTCTTCTATCAGGGAACCGACGTGAATTCCGCCCATGGGATTTGTGTTTTGGGCGAACGCGTGATTATCTCCGCCGGCGACCGAGTTTGCTCGTTTTATGATGACGACGGGGATCTCGTCGCGGATCGTAAAGAGGTTATGTTCAGCGGCATCGGCGGTGTTGAGCATGATCACGGAATCCATGCTTTTGTTCCGGGGCCTGACGGAAAGCTGTACTTCAACTTCGGAAACGAAGGTCGTCAGATCAAAGACGCCGATGGGAACCCGATTGTCGATCGATCAGGGCGTGAGGTGCGGGACCACGGGAAGCCGTATCAACAAGGAATGGTGTTTCGCTGCGATCTCGACGGGAGCAATGTTGAAACGCTCGCGTGGAATTTTCGAAACAACTGGGAACTGTGCGTCGATTCGTTCGGCACGATTTGGCAATCCGATAACGATGACGACGGCAACCGGGCGACGCGAATCAACTATGTGATGCCGTTCGGCAACTATGGGTATCGTGGTGAAATGGATGGTTCCTCATGGCGCGTCCCACGAACCGGCATGCACAAGGATATCCCACGAAGGCATTGGCATTTGCGAGATCCCGGCGTGATTCCCAACGTGGTGCAAACCGGAGCCGGGTCGCCCACGGGAATCGTTCGTTACGAAGGAGAGATGCTCCCGCCGCGATATCACAACGAGTTGATTCACTGCGACCCGGGCCCAAACTCGGTTCGCATGTACCAACTCGAAATCGACGGCGCCGGTTATGTCGGCGAGCAACGCGAGATAATGACCGGCACGCGTGACCGTTGGTTCCGGCCGGTGGACGTTTGCGTGGCACCCGACGGATCCTTGTTTGTTGCCGATTGGTATGACCCAGGCGTTGGCGGCCACCGGACGGGAGACACCCAACGCGGCCGCGTGTTTCGCATCACCGGTCGCGACGGTGCGGATCGATTCGACGTTCCTGAGGTGGAATTGGAAACACTCGAAGGAACGATCGCGGGTTTGAAGAGTCCCAACGTTTCGACGCGGTTTCTGGCTGCCGAACGATTGCGTCAGATGAAGGATGAAGATGATCAGGCGACAGCTGTTGAGCGTTTGACCGAGATGGCTCGTCAATCGCCGATCGCGTACGAGAGGGCTAGAGCGTTGTGGGTTCTCGCTGCACTGGACACCCACCGAGCGGTGCGTTTGGCTGCACAGGACAGCGATCCGAATGTCCGCTGTGTCGGGATCCGAATCGCAAAACAGCACGGCATGAACGTTGTGAAAGTTGCGGAGCGATTCGCCACGGACGAGTCCCCGCAAGTGCGTCGGGAGGCGGCGTTATCGCTGCGTGGACTTGGGGATGAAATGGTTCCGGTTTGGGTTAGCTTGGCCACACAGCACGACGGAAACGACCGGTGGTACATCGAGGCGTTGGGCATTGCCGCCGAAGGCAATTGGGACGCGTGCCTGACCGGTTGGATCGAAACGGTTGGCGATCAGTGGGACACGCGGGCTGGCCGTGATTTGATCTGGAGAAGCCGTGCATCGACGACGAGCGAGTGGCTCGCGAAGATTCTTGCCGAGTCCGAGGACGCGGATGACTCCGCTCGATATCTGCGTGCATTTGACTTCCAACCCGACACGCCGAGGAAACAAAACGCGTTGCGTTCAGTCGCGGAAGTGGTTTCCAAACGTTAAAGCACTGCAACGTCGGACGCGTTCAATCGTCGTAGCCGATTCGCCAGAATTCAGGCCACTGAAAACTGGCGATATCAATTCAGAGAACGATGGAAACGGCACGCGGCCAAGATGGGCCGCAAGCCGATAGGAATTTGGGCAGAGGAGCCGGCGTGTTTACGCTTCGCCTCGTCCGGGATACCCCTTCTCGATGATGAACTGAAATCCCGAGATCAGCTCATCGATGCCTGGCCGCGTGAACGGCATCGTTTGGATCGACGAGGCATAGAGTTCCCCGTCAGGGCGAACGATGAAGAGCCCCGGTTCGCTGAACACCTCAGGCTCTTCTGACTTGATCGCCTTCGAAACATATAGCCCCCACTGGCGTGCTTTTTCGATCGGCAACTCGTAGCCTATCGGAAGATTATCGATCTTCCATTCCTCTTTGCTCTTCTTGGCACGCTCTTCCGAATCGCTGCTGATCGCGATTGCGTGAATGCCCATCGAGGTGAGTTCGTCGAATTTGCGGTCGATGCTCCGCAGGTAGCTCTTGCAGATCGGACAGTGATACCCGCGGTAGAAGAACACGAACGTGAAGTGCTCGGGACTTTGGTCACCGAGTTTCCATTCTTCTCCGCCAATGGTTTGGACGGAGAGTTCGGGGACCTTGGTTTGTGGCTTGATCATATCAATGTTGTGGTCGAAGGGATGGGGTGTATCGGCACGTTTTGCTGCGCCGCCGAGTGCGATGCGTGCAATCGTTGTGCCGCGGCAACCGGCAACATCGAATCTAGCGGCATTCTTCACCGAAGAGACGGGCCGGGCGACGAGATGCGGCCGCGATGTATGGAAGCGATGTATGGAAGACAGCAAGGTGTGGAAAACAGCGCCCAACAATCTCGTCCGAAACGGCGAGTTCATCAGGGCTTTGGCGCCTGCAAAACAACGATAATCGTCACGTCTCGGTTCGCGTCCCGGCGAGAGTGACGCCGTTGCAACGAATTGTGGTCGCGGTGCGTTGATCGTGACCCATGTTGGTTTACTTGCCCCATTTTTCGCTCGCTCACGTCGCATCGTCGAACTCGTGTCGAATAGGCAAATAGATGAATCAGACCGTCGAAAACTACGGCTACTCCGGAACGCTATCACCTCAGCTCTTCGCTTTCGCGAGGCGTCAGTTCGTTAATGCGACAATCTACAAGGGGCGACAGCGTCGTCGTGAGGGGCGCTTTCCGATGATGCTCCCCGTGATTGGTGTTGCCATCGATGATCTCGATCATCCGGTCGGTGAACCGTTCGACATGATCACCCGCGACGTCGGGTCGAAGTCGGTTGGCCTGATCCACGAAAATCCCATGGGACATCAACGGATCGCGATTCACATGGTCGTCGCGGGCGCGGACGTCGACGTTTCCGTTGCGCTCATGTGGCGAGGTCCGCTCGGTCCGTTTTACGGTTCCGGCGGAGTGTACCTGGATCGGCTCGATCGTTTCCCATGTCCGCTGGATTGCGGGGCGATCAAGTGGCCGGAGTCTTTCTAGCTTTTTGCGAGGCGATCATCTGGGTTGTGGCCAAACGACGTCGCCGTTCCACGCGACCAACCCATGCATGATGAACGTTTTGCTCACCGAATCCGTGCGACTTGGAAGTGGTGGGTGATCGGCGTGCGATGTGTTTCGATTTCCGCCTGATAGGTTTTGACTTCTTCGAGGATCTCGCCGTAGCGAGGCCAGTGCTCGATGTATCGCTTCGCCATGCTGGCGTTGTATTGCCGTTTGTCGTCAAAGCTATCGTAGTGTGCGTGAACCGCTTTGGGATCGTTGACATCAATTTGGTAATGACTTTGCATCCAACGCCGCGTGTTGAGCAGGCTGCACGCCAACGCCTCGGCCTCGCGACGTTTTGAGTTCAGTCTTACGATCGTGAGAGCTTGCTTGTACTGCGGTGTCCGCTCGTTGAGAGCCAAATTGATGCCGTGTTCGAGATCTCGGTTGGTGTGTTCGGCTACCGGAATCCCATCGATTCTGATTTCGTATTTTCCATCGTCGAGTCCTCGCACGGAAACCATTTGCCGGCACAGATCGTTCGCAATTGGCAGCAACGAGCTGAACCGTCTGAGTCGAGATTCGATCGGCAGCGGAAGAGCCCTCTCGAGCATTTCGAACTGAACTTCACCGCCGGATGCTGAGATGTTCGAGACGACCGCATTGGTGCAGTCAATCGTGTCTGCATGTGCAACGTCAATCGCAACTTCTGAGATGATCGGCGACACGCGTTGGGCCCGAAGGATCAACCAAGACATCATCAGCCGACCTTCGTAGCGTGGGTGAACCCGGTCGGGACCGACAATCGTGTACGTCGGATCGGTTTGTTGTTGTCGCAAGTTGAACTCGGTCATCGGACCATGCAGATCGATCAGTGTCGCGTTGTTCGCACGGGCGATCTCGCGGACAATCGATGCGCAGCGGGCGAGTCCGTCGTTACATCCCGGTTAATTCTCGCGATCGAGAATGACTGTTTGATCGAACGGAGTGGGAGTCAAGAAGACGAGGTTGGGGTTGTTCGCGTCGCGTTTGAGACGGTCGACCAGTTTCGTGATGTTCTCGCGAAAGCGATCGAGTGCAAATTGTCGTTTCCGCTTTTCGTCTTCGGTCGGGTTGTCGACGTAGGTGTGTCGATAAACATCATTCATTCCGAACATGATGCAGACGGAGGTTGGATGTTTGGCGATGACGTCTTCCTGGAGGCGTTTGAGCGCTCCACCGGCCGTATCACCAGACCGCCCCGCGTTGATAAATCGATACCGGCGATCCGGGAATCGTGTCAGGTAGTAGTTCGAAAGAATCGTTTGGTAATAGCCGCCCGCGGTGATGCTGTCTCCGAGGAAGCAAATCCGCTCGCCATCGGCAAAGGGGACGGCAGAAGTTTCCGTCGCTAACGAACGAACGGCCGCGGCACGCGGGGCTCGTGGTTGTTCGCCGTTGAGCAACGACGCGGACGTGAGAAGACCGATCAATACGAACGTGAGTCGAAGTGTAGATGGCACTAGTTGGCTCCGGTCGCGAGAGTTGGCGCAGTGATCGCGTTTTCGATTTCTACGATGATTTTCTTGGCAAACATCTGCGACGTTTCACGTCCCCAGTGCAGTGTGTCTTGCGAACCTTTGGTGATCGTGTGTAGTTGATTCGATGCAACCGGATTGAGGTCGACGATCGGTACCCCGCGGTTTCGCATCACGTTGTCGACGATCGCGTTGTATCGTTCAACGCGTTCGTTGTCGGGGTTGTTGAGCGTGTGGCTGCCGTCGGCTCGAATCGATCGAATCGGAGTGCAGCGTACCCAGATAACTTTGGTCTCTGGGGCGAGTTCTTTAAGGAGTCCGGCTGCATCATCGATGTTTCGTTCGAGCGTATCGACCGGGCATCGGACCTCATGTTGACTGTTCCACCAATGCAATGTCATCGCGTTCCATGTGATGACGTCGTAGGGGCCATGGGAGAGCACTCCTCTCCAAGCTCTCGCGGCTTTGGCGTCCTTTGCACGGATGTCATTGCTGTACCACTCGACGCCAGATCCGACCCAGTAATCGATGTGTGCCCGGCCAGCGAAATGGTCGGTGATGAACCCGCGGTATCCCATCGAGATGGAATCACCGACGACAAGAACTCGAGGCAGCGAATCGTTTTCGATCGGTGCGCGTTGGATCATGTACTGATCCCCGCTGTAATTTCGCATGCGATTTAGTGACGGATCGAAATCGGTCGGAAAGATCGCTCGATCGTAAATGCAAATGTTGCGGAGTGGGTAGGTTTGGGGCGGTCGCGTGTCATGCAATGCACCACCGAACTGCAGTGGCGAATCGCTCGGAGTGACTTCGTTGGTAACTGCCAGGATCAGTCCGTTGAGGAAGATCGACATTTGCTTGTTATGGACAACCAGCGTGATTGTGTTGAATTTGGAATTGAGAAAGCCGCGTTTCTCCACGGTGCGGTG
>JBICHZ010000092.1:0-3123 GCA_043101355.1 Rhodopirellula sp. JB044 | reverse complement strand
TTGCTCGTTTGCTGCGTCATCACGAAGGCCGCTCGACCGCATTCGCTCCGTGTCGGCGAGAAGTTTGTCAATCCGGTTGGGTTCTTTGACATCACGCCCGTGTTCTCATTGAAACTACCGATCACGGAAGCGATCAAATCCCAGTCTGCCTATCGAATTGTTGTTCAAGAAGAAGCTGGCTCTTCGGAATCACACGGCGACGTGGGAACAGAGAACGTCCTTTGGGATTCAGGAAAAGTCGCTTCGGATCAATCGGCTTGGGTAGGCTACGAAGGGCCGGAATTGCGGTCACGTCAGAACGTCGTTTGGCGAGCTAAGTTTTGGGACCAGAACGGCAACGAGTCGGATTGGAGCGATGACGCGTCCATCGAAATGGGTTTGCTGTCCAATGACGAATGGTCGGCAGAGTGGATCGAGTGCGCTCGTGAAAATCCGATCGCCGATGAGATCAAAATCATCAAAGCCGAGTTTGGTAGTCGTGGGTCGAAACCGGCCGAGGTGGTCGACGTTACCGATCGCATCCGCACCGCGATCGACCGGGCCGCAACGCCCATTCGTGTTGTCGCTCATCGCCTCGGTGGTGATCCGGCACCTGGGAAGGCGAAGACGTTGTGGGTGGACTACGATTTGAACGGAGAACGCCATCAGGTCAGTATTGCCGAGAACAAACAGTTTGATCCCTTTCCGCCGATAACGGCTCATCCGGCCTACTATTTCCGTCGTGAGTTCGATGCGAGCGATGAGATCGTCAAGGCGCGGCTGTACGCCTCAGCGCTCGGTATTTTCGAATTTCAGATCAATGGGCAACGTGTCGGCGAAGACATGCTCGCCCCCGGGTACACGATGTACTCCAAGCGAGTGGAATCTTTGACGTACGATGTCACTGATCTCGTTCGTCACGGCGATAACGCCATCGGTGCCGTGCTCGGTGAAGGTTGGTACGCGGGCAGGCTGTTGCTGCGTAAGCGACCGCAACTGATGAAACTGATGCCAAAGCTGCTCGCGCAATTGGAGTTGACCTATGCCGATGGGCGAGTCGAGACGATCGCCACCGATGGGAATTGGCGAAGCACCGACCAAGGTCCAATCCGTGCCGGAGGTTTCTATCACGGCGAGGACTACGACGCGTCAAAGGAACTCGGCCAATGGACGCAGACGGACTTTGACGACTCCGCGTGGAAGCCCGTCAAAGTGGCAAGATCCACAAAAGCGACTGCGGTTGTTCCCAAACCGATGCCGCCAGTTCGTGTGATGCAGCAGTTGGAAGCGGTCGAGATGACACAGCCCGAACCGGGCAAGTTCGTGTTCGACTTCGGTCAAAATCAGGTGGGCGTTCCGACGATCACCATGCCAGTGAAGAAGGGAGAAAGGGTACAGATACGTTTCGCGGAGATGCTCGAGCAAGACGGCACGCTGTACACGACGAACTATCGCAGTGCTCGATCACAAGCGACCTACGTCGTCGCCGAAGATGGCACGGTCACTTACCAGCCGACACTCTCGTTCTTTGGATATCGCTATCTCGAGCTGAGCGGACTGTCGCAAGGCGAACAGTTGTCAACCGAATCAGTCACCGCGAACGTGCTGCATACTGACTTTCCGAGCAAGGGTACGTTCACGTCGTCGCACGAGAAGTTGAATCAATTGCAGAGCAACATCCGCTGGGGCCAGATCAGTAACTTCATCGACATCCCCACCGATTGTCCGCAGCGAGACGAGCGACTCGGTTGGACCGGCGACGCACAGGTGTTCTTGCCGACGTCGTTTTTCAACTATGACGTCTATTCGTTCTGGACACGTTGGTTGCAAAGCGTTCGCGATGAGCAAAACGAAAAGGGGGAAATTCCGCACACCGTCCCATCGACTCCGTTCGGTTATGCGAGTCCCGGTTGGGCTGATGTGATCGTGACCGCCCCGTGGGAGGTCTACGAACGGACCGGTGACATCCGAATTTTGCGTGACAACTACGAGGCGATGAAACGATGGGTAGCGGTTTACGAAAAGCGGTCGGAGAGCTTCATCCCGGATCTAACCGGTTGGGGTGATTGGCTGCAACCGTATCGCAAGGGCGGCAACAAAGGTGACACGGCTCAAGATTTAATCGCGACAGCATACTTTGGACGCGACGCACGGATCATGAGTTGGGCGGCGACCGCACTCGGAAAAGAAGACGAGGCGACGCGATACGAAAAACTGCACGCAGACATTCGTGCTGCGTTCACCAATCGCTATTTCACGAACGACGAAATTCACTCCGGTGCGGACACCCAAACAGCCTGTCTGATGGCACTCGGTTATGACTTGATCGAATCAGAGAAACGGGAACGAGTAATCGAACACTTGCTCGAAAAGTTCAACGAAGCGGATCGTCACTTGCGAACCGGATTTCTCGGCACGCCGTTGATCGCCCCCGTTTTTGACGCGATCGGCCGCTCCGACATCAGCTACGAGTTGCTCTTCAAGGAGAGTTATCCGTCGTGGTTCTATTCGATTAACCAGGGCGCGACGACGATGCGGGAGCGTTGGAACAGCTACAGCCATGCAGATGGTTTTGGCGACGCGAATATGAACTCGTTCAACCATTACGCCTACGGGGCGATCGGCCAGTTCATGTATGAACGCATTGCTGGTTTGGCTCCCGATCCCAAGCATCCCGGTTACAAACATTTCTTCGTTAGGCCGGTTGTCGGAGGCCCGTTGAAATCGGCACGTGCGGAAATCGAAACGCCGTACGGAAGAGCGGTTAGTGGTTGGAAGATTCGCGAAGACACACTTCATTTGGAGGTTGTCGTTCCGCCCAACAGCACCGCGACCGTCGAGTTTCCCAACGGACAAGAGGAACAGACACTTTCGGCGGGAAGCCATTCGCTCACAACGGAATTGAAGTCGGGATCAGATGATTTGACTCAGGTCTTCAACGGTGTCGATCTATCGGGATGGGAGGGAAGTGAACATTGGTCGGTGGAAGAAGGCGCGTTGACAGGCGTCGCCGATGGGACGTTGAAGGCGAATCAGTTCATTGTCTGGAAAGGGGGAACGCTGAAGAATTTTGACCTGCGAGTGAAGGTTCGCGTGAGCGAAGCGGGCAACAGCGGCCTGCAATATCGGGGCCAGCTACGTCCT
>JBICHZ010000091.1:0-42162 GCA_043101355.1 Rhodopirellula sp. JB044 | reverse complement strand
ATCGGGTGCTGCAGTTGGAGATCACGACTGCGAACTTCGGACCACACGCCGCGTCGGCCTGCACGACTTGGTGAACGCTGACGATCGACAGATCACCTGTTTCACATGCCGGTATAAACACAGGTCCGTAAGCGGACGGTGCCACGAAGTTTCCATCGGTCGATGTATCACAGGATTGGTTCACTCCGTAACGATGGATCATGTCGATCACGTGCGAGCAATCAGGCGAGCCACTCAGCAAGTCTCTTCCAGAGAGATCTTGGCCGTTGCACACGACCATGCCGATGGCGAGAGAAGCGATAAATAGTATCGTGACGTTAAGAAATTTGACAGTAGACGTTGATTGACGCATCGGACGGTACTCAGTTTGGGTTGGTTCGAATGGTAAGATCGGTGAGGCTTGCAAAGCAGTGAGGCTTTAAAAAAAGCCCGGACTCCCCGATCAATCGGTTGGTCCGGGCTCTGTTCTGAGTCAGGCAGGGCACATTGCCGTTCGCCCGACATTCTCTCTCCTGATTCGGGAGAGAGGTACATCATCGGGCGAAGTAACGTTTGGTTATCTCACACCCAACGCGGCGGGCTGGCTTACCAGCATCCCCAGTAGCTGGTGTAGACAGGGGTGTAGTAGCTGTACGTAACCGGCGTGTAGTAGTAGCTCGGTGTGTAGCGGTAGTACGAAGGATAAGTTGGCGTGTAGTAGCTCGAGTAACGATAGGTCGAGTAGCCGTAGTGACGGTATCCGTAGCTGCGTCCGAACCGGCGATAGCACGCTGCAACCGCCTCTTCTCCGTCGGCAGCGTCTTCGCCGTCGCCGAGCAATGCATCAACGTCGGCTTGGCCGAATTCGGTGTCGTCGATGTCGCTGCCGTCTTCGCTCGATTCAACCGCTGCGGATGGGTCGAGTTCCGCCGACGCGAGACGCGACAACAAATCGTCGTCCGCCCGAGCAGTCAGGCTCATCATCAGCCCGGCGAGCAAAAACATTGGAACAACAGCGAGAAGGTTTCGTTTCGACATGGTTCTTTCTCCGTGAAAGGATAGTTGTGCGGCGGTCAGTGAGATCGACAACGGGCGTTTGCCGCGATGGTGTTCGTTGTCGGGTGTCGTGTGACTAACTGGCCAAGCGGAGGTGTTTCCGGAGTGTTACCGAGAAACCTCAAAAGATTTTCCGCCGTCTCAAAAATCCGTAACACATCCCGTTTGCTGTCGCTTTTGATGACATCGACATCGCGCACGCGCCGCAATGCACGCGCATACCGATGACCGCACCTGTCCCATGAACGTCTCACGCGAAACCCAACGAGAACTCCGATGAAAACTCGCATCAAGCTCCTGATCCTGGCACCGTTGTGCTCCGCTCTGCTCACTCCCACCGTTCGCTCTCACGCCGACGATGGGCTGTTTTCGAAGGTCGCAATGGAATCGGTTTTCGACAGCTCAAAGGAAACCAAGGATGACGAATCCTCGACTCGGCTGAGCGAAGCCGAGCGAAAGCGTGCGGCGCGGATTGCTGCGTTGTTCCACTCGGACGCCCCGTCGCGGACGCCGCCCCAGTCAAAACCGCCGGCGGGCAACGTCGGCAGCTCGATCAACGAAGCGTCTGCCACGGCCGAGCCATCGGGAGGCTCCACAATCAGTTCGAACGCAGAAGCCGCCACTCAAATTGCCCGCGGCACCAGAGCCAAACCAACCAAATCTTATTTCTCACTCGCCGGACAATGGGCCGCGACGACCACGGCGGGAGAAGTTTTCGCGATCGCTTTCACACCCGAGCAACGCTTCTTTCTCGTTCACATGAAAAGCGGAAAGACGTCGATCTCAAAAGGAAACTTCACCGTCGCCGACGATCGGCTTCGATTGTCTACGGAAAAAACGCAGCCGCTCGATGCCGAGATCCAGTGGGAAAGCGTGGATCAAATGGTGATGAAACTCGGAAACGCGAAACTGGATTTCCGACGCAAAAAGTGAGTTTTTGCTGTAACGAAAGGAAACCGCCCTCGCTTGGAGACACAGCAAGTCGCTACCCGCACCGTACTGAAGTCTCCCTTTCCATTGCCTCAGGTGAAATCATGTTTCCCAAAAAGAATCCAATTCGTGCGTTTCGTTATGGCATCCATCGCCTGTTCTCACGATTGTTCCCCGCGATGGCCGTCACCGCAGCCTGTCTCCTGATCACGCCACCGAGCCTTTTCGCGGAGGAGTCCGCCGACACGTCGACGAACAACTACATGAAAGTGTTGCCGTCGACCACATGGATCATCACTGCAAACAGCGAAAACGAAACCAGCACCGGAACGGGCGTGTTTGTCGATGCCGAACGTCGCCTCGTGTTGACCAACGCACACGTCGTTGGCGACAGCCGATCGGCGGTCGTGTTTTTCCCTGACATCAAGGACGGGCAACCCGCCGTCAAACGCAAAGGCTATCTCGATCAAGTTCTCAAACTCGCCAAGCCGGGCAAGGTGGTCGCCGTCGATCGCAAACGTGACCTCGCGTTGATCGAACTCAGCGATGTTCCGAAACGAGCCAAGGCGATCACGTTGGCCGACCGATCCATTTTGCCGGGCGACAAAGTCGACTTGATCGGCAACCCTGGCGGCTCCGATGTGCTCTGGGTCTATACCAGCGGCACGGTGCGTTCGGTTTACGAAAAGAAGTTCAGTTCGAATCATGGCAAACACGAATTCAAAGTCGTCGAGACCCAAACCCCGATCAAACCCGGCGACAGCGGTGGTCCGGTTGTGGACGCCGATGGCAAGTTGGTGGCGATCGCGCAATCGTTCTCGCCAAACTTCAACTTGGTCAGTTTCTGTGTCGACATTACAGAGATCCGCGCCTTCCTGAGCAGCTCGTGGAAGCCCGCGCCTTTGGCGACCGCCACGCTGCTTAAAGACGCCGACATCGAACATACCGTTCATTCGACAGGACATTATCAAGTCGAGCGAAAACTGAAGTCAGGCAAGACACAAACCGTCTTCGTCGCCAAAGACACCGAGTACTTTGAACGTGCCGACATTCGCAAGGTATGGTCGCTGGTCTCGGTTTCGAAGGACGAACCGACGAGTGAACTGATGATGCGACTGATGCGTCAAAGCTCCGCGACCAAAATCGGCGGTTGGGCGGTCGAAAAGAACGGCTCCGACGAATACCTGATTCTCTACGTGGCGAAACTCGACGCGACCGCGTCGGACGAAGCCCTCTCGGGAACGATTGAATACGTCGCTCGAATCGCGGGTGCGATGAACGGCCAACTCAAACCGAAGGAAACCAAAACGTCTTCGTCAGAAACTCTCGCGGCGTGGTTGTCGAAGTAACCACGCGTCGCACCGGAGTATCCAGAGCCAACGCGTTCACCGAGTTTTCAGCAGGGCCGCATCTGCTCGGTGAACGGGAAATCGTTCGAAACGCTCAGAGCGAAATGCTCAGAGCGAAACGTTTAGGCGAGTCGCTCTTTCCAAACCGCGATCTGCTCGCGGACACGCTGCGGAGCGGTTGAACCTTCGCTGCAAAATGCCGCGACGGCGTTTTGAGTCCCCAGCACTTCATACACGCTCTCGTCGATCTCGCTGCTGAGTTCATTCAGCGTCTCGATGGGCAGCTCCGCCAGAGGGACGCCTTTTTCCATGGCAGCGCCGACAATCGCGCCGACGAGATGGTGAGCGGTTCGCTGCGGCATGCCTTTGCGGATCATCCATTCCATCAAAGTGGTTGCATCGAGGTAGCCTTTCTCGATCCGAGCGGCGATGGACTCGCGTTTCAGCTTGGCACCGGCCACGATCGGCGTGGCCAATTCCAACATCGCTTGAGTCGTATCGAATGCATCGAACAGCGGTGGCTTGTCTTCTTGGAGGTCGCGGTTGTAGGCCAGCGGAAGGTTTTTGACGAGCAACATTAACGTTTGCAAACTGCCCATCACGCGGGCAGATTTTCCTCGGGTCAGCTCGAGTGTGTCCGGGTTGACCTTTTGAGGCATGATGCTGCTGCCGGTGCAGAATTGCTGCGGGATGGCGATGAAGTCGAACTCCACCGTGCTCCATAAGATCCACTCTTCAGCCCAACCGCTCAGGTGCGAAGCGATCATCGATAGAACAAACGACGATTCGAGCACGAAGTCACGATCACTGCTGGTGTCCAAACTGTTGGCGGTGATCCCATCGAATCCCAAGGCGGCTGCGGTTTGCTGGCGATCGATCGGCAACGTTGTACCAGCCACGGCGGCGATCCCGAGCGGTGATTGATTGACGCGGGCACGGCAATCGGCAACGCGTCCACGGTCCCGCTGCAACTTTTCGATGTACGCCAACCAGTAGTGCGGCGCGAGCACCGGCTGTGCCCGCTGCAGGTGGGTGTACGCCGGAATGATGACGTCAAAGTCATCTTCGCATCGACCGAGAAACGCACGTTGCAGACCGAGCAGCAGTTCGTCGATCTTATCGAGTGCCTCGCGAATCCACATTCGCACGTCGGTGCTGACCTGGTCGTTGCGGCTCCGCGCGGTGTGGAGTTTGCGTCCCACGTCGCCGGTCGCGTCGATCAACGCTTGCTCGACGTGCATGTGAATGTCTTCGAGTTCGAACCGCATCGGCAACTCGCCCCGATCGAGCTGTCCGCGGATCACCTCCAACTCCTTGCGAATCTGAGTGAACTCTTCCTCGGTGATCAAACCCACACTGCGGAGCATGTCGGCATGGGCGATCGATCCACGAATGTCCTGTTGGTACAAACGCGAATCAAAAGTAATGCTTTCGGCGTAGGCTTCGAGTCGTTGATCGGTTTCGGCGGCGAACACACCGCTGCGGGAAGGACTGGCCACGGTTGACTTTCAAACGGGAGTGGGTCGAAATGGAGGCGATTGCCTGCTGTCGGGTTAAGATGGCTCAATCCGCTTTCGCTGAAAACCGGACATTTGCTCGGCGGGGCCCACCTTCACCCATTTTCTCTATCGAATTACGGTTCCCATGGTATTGCACCGCTGCAAAACGGCGTTTCGATTTTCTTCGAACATGCATCCCTCCTCGCAATCGACTCGATGGTCCGCGTGGACGTTCGCCGGCCTGTGGGGAGCGTTGGCTGCTTTGGTGGGCATCCCGGCGGCAGGTCAAAACGTCGGTTTCGGCCCGCCCGCACTCGCCACCGCATCGGTCGATGCCGCGGCCGGACAACCGTATGGGATCGCGACGATTGAAATCCCTTTGCGGAACCCCATCCTGGGCGATGGGCCACCGCCGCTGAGTCTTGTGGAATCCCCCGCGCGGACGTTTTTCCCGGCCAGCAAGAACATACAATCCCGCGCCGCTCGGCTCCCCTCGGAGACGCCGCTACCGCGCCTCGGACGCGGACGTTTGCTCAACCGAGTGGGGAATCTGATTCGCGAGATCGCCGGTGGTGAGGAGAGCCGCGTGCAGACCGTCGCCCGCCGGATCACATTTCTCTTTGAAGGCGACCAACCGTTCTCGGTCCAACTCGTGGATCGAAACGGAGCCGTTGGCACCTTTCAAATTCGTCCGTCCAACGACGCCAACCTGCAACGCACGCTCGTCACATCATGGTGGGCCGATTTTACAGCCAACGCAAAATCGCAGATCGATGCGACCGATACCCCGCCGTGGGTTCAAACCTATCTCGTCGGAATGTTGTCGGGCCGGTTCGGATTGCCGCTGCCCGATTGGTACGGCCGGTCCGACGACGAGGAAGAGAACGACGACCCGCTGTTGATGACGTTGAATTGGATCGGTGGAGCCGCCAAAGTCTCCGACCGTGTTTTCGCATCCGCGGCCGCCGGACGTGACCTCGATGCCATTCAAACCGATAGCATCACGGACGTCGCGGCGATCCCACTGCCCGCACCGATTCCTTGGCAACCGACGATTCAACCGCTCGACCCATCGGCTCCTGAACCGGAAATCGAATCGCTCGCCGAACATGTCCCACCGGAGTGTTTCTACATTCGCTACGGGAAGTTCGAAAACTACCTTTGGTTCCAAGACCTTACCGACGAATACGGTGGCGACATTTCGCGGATGGTCACCCTCAGTGGATTGTCCAACGACGGTTCAGAGAGATTGACCAAACAGCTCGGTATTCAGATGACCGCGATGGGACGAATGCTCGGGCCAAGCATTATCACCGATCAAGCGATCATTGGCCGCGATTTATACATGCAAGACGGTGCCGCGATGGGGGTGATCTTTGAACCGACCAACGCGTTCCTGTTGCGATCGAGTTTGAATAACGACCGAACAACGCTCGCGAACTCGTCCGACCAAATCACCTTGAAAAACGTGCAACTCGAAAATGGCGAAGGAACGTTGATGCGTTCGACCGACAATTCGGTTCGATCGTACATGGTGGAACATGACGGGTACATTTGCATCACCAACTGCAAAACAATCGCAGAACGTTTTCTCGAAGTCGGACGCACCGGCGAGTCACTCGGCAAGACGGACGCGTTCCGTTTCGCTCGGACGCTGCATCCGCTCAGCCTCGACGACACGATCTTTGCTTACTTTTCACCTGAAATGCTGCAGGGACTTTTGTCGCCTCAATACCTGATCGAACTCCGCCGACGCATGCAATCCGAAGCAGACATTGCGTTGGTGCACCTCGCTCGCGCCGCGGCCGCCTCACATTCGTCAGCGGTCTCCGACAACAATCCTCTCCTTCGTGACATCGAACCCCTCGTCGCCGCCGGCTATCTCCCCGTCGGATTTGGCGAACGTCCCGACGGCACAGGCGTGTTCACGATTGGCGACCGTGTGTTGGACACCCGACGCGGAGCACGCGGAACCTTTCTGCCGATTCCCGACAGTCCTGTGGAATTGGTCACCGCGACCGAGGCTCGTTGGTTCGCGGAAATAGCCGACGCCTACTCGCAACAATTCCGCAGCTTTGATCCGATCTTCGTGGGAGTCAAACGCGAGCTGATCGAACCGCTCGCCAACCCCGACGGATCGGCGGGCGAGTCCGGCACCGAACTTCGCGAACGACTTATCGTCCACGCAGAGATCGCACCGTGGCAACCGGGGAGTTACGGATGGTGGGCGGAACAACTCGGTCCACCGACACCCGTTTCGATCCGTTTCGCCCCCGACGACATTGTCGCTCTACAGGCCCACGTGACGAACGACACACTCGGACCGCCCACCCATTTGTTCGCGGGGATCAAAGATTCCCACCCGCCCCAACCCGAAGCGTTCGACGGGATTCTCGGCAGTTACCAAGCCCTCAAGACACTGCCCGGTTACCTCGGCGCGTGGCCGTTCCCCGGCACGCTCGATCGCCTCCCTCTCGGTCTCGGCCGAGGACAACCGGTCGGGCCGAACATGAGCCGTCTGCTCGGAGGCATTTATCGCTACACCGGCGGTGAATTCAGCATCCTTTCGTTCCAACCCGATTTGCTCACCCAAACCGTTCCGCAACTCGCCGCGGAAGAAGTCAGTGACTCGGCACAGTTGCGTGCCCATATCGGCAACCTCAAAGGAAGCCAGCTCGAAGGATGGGTCAACGAGTTTCTCTACCAACGAGCATCCGCCACCAGTGCCGCCGGTGCAGAATTTCTCGCGACGCTGAGCAGTCAACTCGGCAATGCACCGGAGAAAAGAACGCCGGAAGATGTGCTCGAGCAGGCAAAGCTGATTCTCGGAGGAGACGTCCAGTGTGCGTTGGGAGGCATCTACGAACCGCTGCCCTCTATCGCGGGTTCCACCGGCAAAACGCGCTGGGTCAGCACGGCCTGGGGCGAAGGCAACCTGGTACCACCAACCCTGCCGCCGGCCGAATACCAAGCACCGATCATGCAGTGGTTCCGCGGTGCCGATGCGACGGTGACTCAATACGCAAATCGTCTCGTTGCCGACGCGGTCATCGAAATCGCACGCGTTCGTCCGAACCCAGCCGATGGACTCTGATGATCGATGTCAGATCCACCACGGGCTACCGAAACCCGAGATGCGTGAAACGCAAGAGTGTGCTTTAAGCGGTCTTTCGTGCCGCCTAGTGTCTGAGTGCTTCGCTGGGCGATAACTTCGAGGCAGCATACGCGGGTAGAAGGCCGCCGAGAAAACCGACCACCAACGCGATCAACACACCTTGCATGATCACGGTCGGCTGGATGCGTCCTTCGATCAACCCGTTAACTGCAGGCATGTGCGTCAACACGGACACGAGCAGGAACGAGACCCCGATCCCGATCGCCGCACCAATCGCGCTGAGTAGGACCGATTCGATCAGGATCATTGAGATGATTCGAACCCGCGTCCATCCAATCGCCCGCAACAATCCGATTTCGAGCGTTCGTTCTTGGATTGACATGAACATGGTGTTCAGCACGCCGATCGAACCAATGACGATCGCCACGGCCGAGGTTAACCACGCCATCGCCACGGCCACTTGGATCTCAGACAAAGACTCAACATGTTCGCGTGTGGGTCGCACCTTGACCTCCGGTTCCATGGCTTCGACCTGGTTTGAAATACGATCGAGCATCTCTTCATCTGTCGCATCCGACGTGATGATGCTGAACCCGGAAACCTCTCCTTCCCGGCCCATCAAACGCTGCAGTTCGGCAACCGACACGACGAGTGATCCGTTCTGTAACACGTTGAAGCTCTCGAAGATGCCCACAATCTCATAAGGCTCATCCTCAACGACGTCGATCGTTTCACCCACCTTTTTGCCGAGACTGTCCGCCAACGTGATTCCAATCATCACGCCACGGTCATCGGTCTTGAGTAAACGTCGACCATCAACCGGTTCCATCGCATCGAACACCTGCGTTTCCGGAATCAGGCCGCTAACCGGGACGACGTACAGACCGGCTTCGGGGAAAGAGACCACATCGGCGAGACCAGGGATGACTTCGACGACCCCATCGAGCGCGGCGATTCGATCACCGAGCGATTCTTCGAGCGTGCTGGTCAGGCGACGTGCACTTCCCGAGCGGACTACGAGCAGGTCGACTCCCGCGCCCTGATAGAAGTCCATGAACGTGGCTTTGAACCCGTTTGCGATGCCTACCAATGAGACAACCGCACACACCGCCAACGCCACCGCGATCAGGGTCAATCCACTGCGCAGTGGACGTCGCATCACGTTGCGATACGTCATGGTCACGAATTTCATGTCAACGGCCGGGCAGAGGAAGAAACGTAGGAAGTGAACATTGGAAACAAAGCATACCTATCCAACAAAAGTCGCAAATCTCACTCTGACAAGACGTGCATCGATCAGGTCAACCATTGCGACTGATGATAATCGATGGTGGTTTCGATGATGCGAGTGGCAAGATCGGCAGCAGGATGAAACGATAACTCTTGCTCGGCCAGCGAACCATCACACACCCAACTTCCCCCCACACCCTCGCGGACTTTATCGAGATTCAAAAACACTCGTCCGCCAAAGCCTTTCATCACAATCTCACCACACCCGCCGGCAATCCATCCGGCCGCGCGTGGAATGCGGATGTGACGCAGGGGTCGCCGCCGCGATATCGCAAACTCATCAAAAGATGCCGCAATCATCTCCGCTAACTCGACAAAGGTGACAGGATTCGGATCGGTCAGGTAATAGATTCCTTGCGTCTGATCAGTCTGTTCGGGCGAAGGCAACCGCCTGCCCCGTTCGATCGCCGCTAGGATTCCAGGCACCAAGTCCGTAACACTGATATAGGAATATCGAAAAGATTTCGACAAAACAAAATTCCATCCCGAGCGCACGGTCTTGTACAACGCAAACAGATTGCGATCGCCGGGACCAATCACACACGGCGGACGCACAATGGTGATCGGGATTTGATCAGCCATCTCCTGCAAAACCTGTTCGGCCCGGAGCTTAGTTCTTCCATAGTGAGACACCGGACGACACGGATCGCCTTCGGAAACCGCGGCTGACTGCCCGTCGTCGCAGCGTTTTCTCCGTTTCGATTTCGATTCGAAGGCTTCTTCCGGAACCGGTCCCGCAACCGCGAGCGACGAGACAGCGACCAGAGTAGGCGGGTTGGGCTGATGTGCCGCTGACGTGGCAACGACGCGGGTGCCTTCCACATTGATGCTCTCCGACAAAGCCGGCGAACGCGTGGCAACGGACGCGGCGAGATGAATCACGTGGTCGACCGAACACATGGCCTCGTCGACTCGCACAGGATTTCGAATGTCTCCCGCGATTCGCCGCAACTGCCCGCCGCGTTCGGTGCCTTCCTCTTGCGATCGACTCAACGCGACGACTTCATTTCCCGCAGCTAGTAAAAAGTCGACGAGATGTCTGCCAATGAAGCCGTTCGCACCGGTAACCAAATATCGAGCCACAAAATCATTCCAGGGGTGTCTGCGAAGTGGTCGGTGCGATTTGTAACAGAAACGCTGCCCCACCGCTTGGGAGATCGCGTCCCAACAACCCGCATATTGGGAACCGATCCGTGTCGCGAAAAAATGACACACCTGACGTCGAAACGCAGCCCCACGTCCGCTGTTCGACAAACGCTGCACAAAAATAGAGACCTCTCAGCCGAACGCATCGAGACCCCTCTAAAAAGGACAACCTAACCCTCCACATGGCGAAAAATATGATAGGCTGCTCATCCGATTGCGAAAATGCCCGCTACCGGGGAGCAAGCAACAGGCCCTCACATGCAGCATATTTGTCCACACCACTTCAACCGAAACGAATACCCCACGCAGGGTGTATTATTTTTCCCGTTCATCCTAAATTGACGTCAAAATGAAGTTAGCGTAGGAAGCCTGCGAATTCGGTTCGGGTATCGACGGGTTGTAATCGGATTGACACTAGCGGACGGAAAGCTCGCCCAATCGGCGGTTCTCGACCTTTCCATCTGCGACGTGTCGTCCTCTTCACCCCCGTCAACGTCCCCGGCCATGCCGCGTCAACCGCCAGTCCCACTGAGGCGATCCCATCAATTGAACGAATTTCCTCTGAATGCCTGACCGTCCCCGTTCGGAATTGGCATATCACAAGAAAAGCGCTGCCCCCGACCGCTCCCGCCGTGTCGGGTCTTCCGCACCTGTAAAAGTGTTATGACAAAATTGTCCCAGCCATCGACCGACACGCCATCGGTCGTCGATCTGCTTTGCCAGTGGGCAGACGTCCAGCCGGACAAGGTGCTGTATCGCTTCTTGCGGGCTGGCAAACCCAACGGATCCAACGGGAAAGGATCCCACCAAGAACAATCCCGTGACAACAAGCCCCATAACGAAAAGACCCATAACAACAAGACACTGTTCGCTCCGATTTCGGACGCGAGTTGTCTGCCGGAGTCCGAAGGGTACACCTACCGCGGATTAGATCGACAGGCGCGTCGAATCGCCGTTTGGCTCGGACAACGGGTCCGGTGCGGCGAGTGTGTGGTGCTCGCATTCCCGCCTGGACCGGAATACCTGGCCGCCTATTTCGGATGTCTTTACGCTGGCGTGATCGCGGTACCGGCCTATCCTCCACGACGCAACCAACGCGACGCACGACTGTGCGCGATCATCGCCGACGCGGAAATCAAGGTGGGTTTGACGTCCACGTCGCTCGCGGCCTCCCTGCAATCAAACGCAGCAACTGCAGATGCCGACGATCCATGGTCCGTCGTTACTTGGTGTTCGATCGATGCGATGGATCCCAACGCCGCTGACGACTGGGTGCGTCCGGATCTCGATCGAGACACGACCGCGTTCCTGCAGTACACCTCCGGTTCCACCGGTTCACCGAAAGGAGTGATCGTCACGCACGGCAACTTGCTACACAACCAACACCTGATTCAGTCGAGCTTTCTATCAACAGGCGATGACACCGTCGTCGGTTGGTTGCCGCTGCATCATGACATGGGCCTGATCGGCAACTCGCTCAATCCGCTCTACCTCGGCGGCGAGTTGATTTTTATGTCGCCGATCGATTTCCTACAAAAACCGTCTCGTTGGCTGCACGCCATTACACAGTTTGGTGGTGCCGTCGCCGGCGGGCCGAACTTTGCCTATCGGTTGTGTGTTGACGAGATCACCGACGAAGAGTTGGTCGGTGTGGATTTGTCGACGTGGCGAGTCGCGTTCAACGGCGCCGAACCGATCGACTCGCGTGTGCTCCAACGATTCGCCGACCGTTTCGCGGGCTACGGATTCGAACATAAACTGTTTTGTCCGTGTTACGGCATGGCTGAGACAACGCTGTTGGTCAGTAGCAGTGTGCGCGGGCAACCGGTCAGAGAACTTCCTCCTCGTGACGCGACTGGTGACAGCGATCAATCCCGATCCAACTGGATCGGTTGCGGCGTTCCCGACGAAAGCATGGACGTTCGCATCGTCGATCCCGAAACCAGAACCGAAATGCCGGCGGGCGGGATCGGTGAAATCTGGGTCGCGGGCCCGTCGGTGGCAGCAGGTTATTGGAAGAACCCGGAGAAGACTCGCGAGACGTTTCAGGCAACGATCGCCGGCCAGTCGAAGCAATACCTGCGAACGGGCGACCTCGGGTTGATCGACGCGGATACCTTTCCAGGCGAATTGTTTGTCACCGGGCGATGCAAAGATTTGATCATCGTCCACGGGGCCAACCATTATCCGCAGGATATCGAACGAACAGCCGAATCGGCTCATCCGGCGAACGAGATCGGAGGAGGGGCTGCATTCTCGGTGACCGCTGACGACGGCGAGAACGTGGTGATCACTCAAGAGATCCGGCGCTCGCAAAGACGCACCGCGGACTTGGATGAGGTAATTGATGCGATCCGCGCCGCCGTCACGCAAGAACATCAAATCGTTCCATCGTCCGTCGTGCTGATTCGGCCCGGAGGAATTCCAAAAACAACCAGCGGCAAGGTGCAGCGGTCCGAAGCCCGACGGCGATTCGAAAACGATGAGTTTCGAATCTTGCACCGATGGGACCGTCCGACCACGAGCCAAACGTCCGACTCGGCTCGATCGACGCAGCCGGATTCGCCTCAACTGTCAACGATTACCGCGTGGCTAATTGAAAAGATCGCGGCTCGCGTGAAGCTCCCGGTCGAAAGCATTGATGTCGACGAACCCGTTGCTCGATATGGGCTCGACAGTGTCGGTGCCGTTCGTCTCGCCGGTGAGCTTTCCGAATGGCTCGATCGAGACATCCCCGCGACGCTCGCTTATGAGTATCCGACCATCACGGGTTTGGCCAATCACCTCGCCGGTGCGGACTCATCGCGTACTCATCAAGAGACAACTCAATCCAGTCATCGTCACAACGAACACCATGCCGGATCGAGTGGACCGGTCGCCATCGTCGGAATCGGATGCCGTTTTCCCTCGGCGTCCAACCCACATGAATTTTGGAACGTGTTGCGAGATGGGATCGATGCGACCGGCGAGTGCCCGCACCGTTCCGACTGGCCGATTGCGGGCAACCTAGACCCTTCCGTTCCCACGCGCGGTGGATATTTGGCCGACGTCGCGGGCTTTGACGCCGGTTTCTTCGGCATCAGTCCACGCGAGGCCGATGCGATCGACCCTCAACATCGACTGCTGCTTGAACTGACCCAGGAAGCCTTTGAGGACGCGGGCATTCCGATCGCCAACCTTTCGACGCGAGACCATCACAAAGACCACAACCAACGCGTTGGAGTTTTTGTTGGCATCGGGAACAACGATTACTCCCGGCTCCACTGCAATGACAACGATCGAGTGAACGCGTATACCGCGACGGGCAACTCGATGGCCATGGCGGCCAACCGGATATCGTACACATTCGACTTTCGCGGACCGAGCCTGACGATCGACACGGCATGCTCATCGTCTTTGGTCGCAACCCACCAAGCCTTTCGCGCTCTCGGCTCAGGCGACTGTGACTATGCAGTCGCGGCCGGCGTCAACCTTATCCTCTCGACCGACGCAACCGAGTCGTTCACCAAAGCCGGAATGCTCTCGCCTTCGGGCATTTGCCGAACCTTTGACGAAGCCGCCGATGGGTTCGTCCGAGGAGAAGGCGGTGGAGCGGTATTGCTGCGTCCACTCAGCGATGCGTTGGCCGACGGCAACCGAATCTACGCCGTCATCCAAGGTTCCGCTGTCAATCAAGACGGACGCAGCAACGGTTTGACCGCGCCGAGCCGTGCCGCGCAGGCGGAACTGATCCGCGAAGCACTTCGCGACGCGGGTGTTCCCGGCGAGGCGATTGACTATGTCGAAGCACACGGCACGGGAACGTCACTGGGCGACCCGATTGAGGTGCGAGCGATCAGAGAGTCGTTGATCGAGACTCCCGGATACTCTGCAAAGCCTGATGCGTCTCTCGCGATCGGATCGGTCAAAGCAAATATCGGCCATCTCGAAGCGGCCGCGGGCATCGCGGGGCTGATCAAAGTCGCGTTGTCCGTCCAAAATCAGATGCTGCCGCAACAAGTCAACTTCGACACGCCCACTCCACACATCGACTGGAGCGACGGACTGCGAGTCGTCACCGAACCGACCCCGTGGCCACGCCATGAAGAACGACCACGCCGCGCCGGCGTCAGTTCGTTCGGCTTTGGCGGAACCAACGCACACGTCGTCTTGGAAGAACCGCCGGAGGCACCAACGCCTGCACCGGAGAAAAAAGACTTTGCCCCCGCTGTGCTAGTTTGCTCGGCGAAGTCACCGGAGACACTGACGCGAGTGGTCGACTCCGTTCATGCGATCAGCGACACAACCGGTCACGCCTCGCTGGCGTACACACTGGCGACCGGCAGAAGCCACTACCGACACCGTGCCGCCTGGGTTGGTGATGCATCGAGTCCACCATCAAGCGATGCGTCCAACTGGATACAAGGCGTGGGCCAACGCGATGCGTCGGTCGATTGGTACTTCAGTGGCCAGGGTGGTTGCCACGCCGGTGCGGGTCACCAACTGTACCAAAACAATCCGACCTTCCGGCAAGAATTCGATACCGTTGCCGAAGCCTATGCTGCACAAACTGGGCACGATCTGAAAAAACGTTTGTGGAGCACGAAAGATCAGTGGCTCGAGGTTTGGATACAGCCGGCGTTGTATTGTTTGCAAGTCGCTACGGCTCGTTTTTGGATGGCATTGGGCGTCCAACCGAACCGGCTCGTGGGGCACAGCCTCGGCGAATTCGCGGCTGCCTGCATGGCGGGTGTCTTCACGTTTGAAGACGGCCTCACGCTCGTGACGCGGCGTGCCGAACTCACCGGGCGGATCGAACAACGCGGAGGGATGCTCGCGGTCTTTTCCGATGAAATGAGCCTTCGGCGAAGGCTCAACAATTTCAGCGGACGATGCGAGATCGCGGCCGTCAACGGACCGAAACAAACCGTTGTCGCCTCACTTCCTGAAACTCTCACGGAACTATCCGACTTCCTCAAAACGCACGGCATCGTTTCGCGTCCGATGTCGACAACGCACGGCTTTCATAGCTGGTTGATTGAACCGATTCTCGATGAATTCGAGCAAACGGTATCCATGACCGGGATGACGCCGCCGAAACTGACATTCGTGTCATCGCAAACGGGCATACTCGCCGGTGAAGCGGCGGCAAGGCCTGAGTATTGGCGATCCAACCTACGCAACGCCGTTCGATTCGATCTCGTCTTGAACGCGATGTCGGGCGTTTCTTCGTCAGACGACGTTGTGAAGAAACAAAGCCGATCGCTTGGGATGGAAATCGGGGCAGGAAACACCTTGTCCGCGCTGGCCCGTTCATCCAAAACCAGATTGTCAGTGCTCGCCGGTTTGCCTGCCGATGCCAACGCACCGGTCAAAAAGCCAGGCTCCTACTGGGACACGCTCGCAAAGCTGTACATTCACGGTGTCGATTTCGATTGGGCAGCCGCGTTGGGAGGAACCGCGCCGTTGGTTTCGCTGCCCACCTACCCGTTCGACCGACAACGACATTGGATTTCTTCAGCGGAAACACACCCAGAGACTCCGGCTAGTTTGCCACACGCTACACCGGAGACGACCGCCGGCGACCTCGCGTCACGACTCGACCTAGCGAGTGAAGACATCGTCTTTGAAACTCGCTTCGGCACAGACTCATTCTTGACCGACCACCGGGTCGATGATTCGGTGCTCTTTCCCGCCGCCGGTTTTGTGCGGTGGGCACTCTCCGCGGGTGAAACGTTGGCTCGCGAGAACGAGGACCCTAACGACCACGATTCGATCCAACTGCGCGATCTGGAGATCCTGCGTCCACTCGTCCTTCACGATGGCCGACCCCAACGATGCCAACTCGTTCTGTCGCCATCGCGCGAATCCGACTCGACATGGCAGGGACGAATCCTCTCGAAAAAATCAAAGAACTGGCGTTTGCACGCGACCTTCACGCTGTCGCTGGAAGGCAATCCCGCCGAGTCCCCCGATCCGATCGCAAACTTCACGCCGCGTACTGATCTGATCGCGAGCAATGTTGATGAACACTATCAACGTCTCCAAGATGCGGGCATGCAATACGGTCCCACCTTCCGATTGATTCGCAGCTTGGGTTCGCTCGGAAACGACGCCGAAGCGATTGTCACCTCACCGGAAACCATGCCTGGCAATGACACCTACCGCATCGGGACTCTTGACGCCTGTTTGCAAACGGTCGCCGCCTGCGGAGTTCGGTGGGGGCGGCGTGCATGGGTCCCCGTCGGTATCGATTCCATCGACCTGATCGGTGATTTCTTTGCGGCAGAACCTGATACCCAATTTCGCGTGTCGGCCCGCCTCCTGAATCATCAAGAAGAAACCGCAACGGCCGATCTCGTCATCGCTCCGATATCGATATCGACACAGTCGACACCTGACCAAACCGATGCGTCGACGGGCATCATCATCAGAGGCCTGCAACTCAAAGCGACCGCGCCGATCGACTCGACGGAACTCACCCTGCAAAATCGTTGGGCTGAGTCGATACGCCACCAAGAAGCGAATCGACTCAGTACGGTCGAGATCCCCACGACGATCGACGGGGTAGCCAACGACGGTCTACCGTCAACGATCCTTCGCGAGATCAGCGAATCGCTGGAATCGGTCGCGGGGGAATGGACCATCAAAATTCTCTCGCAACTCGGGTTTCACTGGGACATTGGGGACACCCACTCTTTACGCTCGATTTTGGACGCCGCCGAGATCCACCCCAAACATTCCCGCTTACTGCACCGAATGATGAGGATTGCAGAGGAACAAGGTCTGCTGCAGAGCGATCTCGACGGGGACACGGAAACCTGGACCGTTGCGGCGACTCCTACACTTCCAACCACACTCGTAAAACACCCCAGCGCAAAAAACGAATTCGCGTTGCTCGATCGGTGTGCCGCCGCGACGGCTGACCTCATGCGTAGTGGCGACGACCCGCTGCCTTTACTGTTCCCTTCGGACGGTGAAGTATCTGCGGCCGATGTTTATCGCGACTCCGTTGGTGGTACCCGGCTAAATCGACTCGCTGCGGGAGTTGTCGCAGAGATCGCGAGCGAACTGCCACCCGGTCGTGGACTGCGGGTTTTAGAGATTGGTGCCGGAACCGGTGCGACGACTCGGGCGATTCTGACAGAACTCCCCCATGACCGATGTGAATACGTTTACACCGACGTTGCCCCCGGTTTTCTTTCAGCAGCACGACGCAGTTTCGCGGAATATCACTTCCTTGATTATCGAGTGCTGGACATCGAACAAGACCCGACGTCGCAGGGCTTTGCAGACTCGCTCAACAAGTTTGACATCGTGATCGCAGCGAACGTGCTGCACGCGACCGCCGACCTTGCCATAACGATGCGACACATCCGGTCGTTGATTCACCCGCAAGGTCACCTCGTGGTTTTGGAAGGCACCGAACCTTCACGTTGGCTCGACCTGACCTTCGGGTTGACGCCGGGATGGTGGCGTTTTACCGATACCGATCTTCGCCCCGAATACCCATTGATCTCATCGCAGGGGTGGTCCCGACTGCTCGATGCCGAAGGGTTTGACGCGCCGACATGCTTCGACCCTGCCACCGGGCAGGCAGAATCGCAAACACCCGCCGAACTGGCCACGCCGAGCAAGGTCATCGTTGCGCAGCCGACACCGACCGCGACTCCCTCGCAACATCGACGTTGGCTATTGATCGACAATGACTCCACTGATGTCGCGATGTCTTACGCAAACATACTGCGTGATCGGGGAGACACCTCGGAAGTCGCCACGCTCAGCGAACTCGATCATTTGCAGGAAGGTATCGCGAAGTACCTCGACGATCTCCAACCGACCGACATCGTCGTGCTCTCCTGCCACGAATCACTTTCGTACGATGACGACATCCCTGACACCCCCGCGGACGCACTGGCGAAAGCAAGCGTTCGGATGCTGTCGGTCTTTCAGATGTTGCTGAGAGCCCAATCGACCCGCGCAGCAACCGAACCGAGTCTACGAGTGCGATGGGTCACCTGTGGAGCCTTGGCAACGGATTCGAGCGTCTCTGAATCTCTTTGCGGGTCGACCTGCAACGCCGACTCAAAGACGCACGTTGATATCGTCGGTGGCTCGTTGTGGGGCATGTGGCGCACCCTGGCTCTCGAACAACCGCAATGGTCATGCTCCGGAATCGATCTCGACCGTGCGGCGTCGACTCAGACGAACGCAAATATTCTGTTTGACGAATTCTGCTCGATTGATCCCAAAAACGAAGAGGTCACGGTTCGCGATGGTCGGCGGATGGTTCGGCAGTGGGAACATCACAACCTTTCTGAGGACGAGCAATGCCGAATCCTCTGCATCAACGAACGCGGCAGCTTACAAGGCCTCTCCGCCGAATCTCGAAACCGACGCTTCCCCAAAGCAGACGAGATCGAGGTCGCGATCGTTTCGGCCGGCCTGAATTTCCGGGATGTTCTCAACGTTCTAGGCGCGTATCCGGGTAACCCACCACTCGGTGCCGAATGCGCCGGGGAAGTCGTTCGAGTCGGCGTCGATGTTGACGATGTAACCGTAGGCGACCGCGTGGTTGTCGTCGCGGCGGAGTCGATCGCCGACTACGTCACGGTGCCCGCGTCATCGGTTTGTCGTTTGCCTGAATCGATTTCATTCGACGCGGCATCAACTCTTCCGGTCGCCTTCTTGACCGCCTCAACAGCGATCGAAGATATCGCCAATTTGAAAGCCGGCGAATCCGTTTTGATTCATTCAGCGGCAGGCGGTGTCGGTATCGCCGCTGTCCAGATCGCTCAACACCTCGGGGCACGGGTGTTCGCAACTGCCAGCCTCGACAAACACGCGTTTCTCAAACAAATGGGTGTCACTCAAGTATTCGATTCGAGACAAACGGGATACGCAGCCGCAATCGCGAAAGCGACCGATGGACGTGGTGTTGATGTGATCGTCAATTCGCTCGGCGAAGCATTCATCGACGAAAACCTGCGAGCCGCCAGCGACACCTGCCGCTATGTTGACATTGCGTTGGCGAACTCCGGGATCACCGATCGCATTCGCGTACAGAAGCCTCGTATTGAATACACACCGCTGGACCTGTCGAAGCGTTTGGCAGACAGTCCCGACGGTATCCATGGTCGGCTCGATCGACTCATTCAAAAAGTCCAACGAGACGTCTACCAACCGTTGCCCCTGCGTGCCTTTGAGTTTGACGAAGTAGCCGATGCGATGAGTTGGCTTCAAAGCGGTACGAATATCGGAAAGGCGGTAATCCACTGCGGCGCGAAACGGCATTCCGGCTCTCGTCCCATTTCCACATCACGAAAATCCGTCGACGGACTGCAGGTCATTACCGGTGGTCTCGGCGGACTCGGTCTCCTCATCGCAGAGCATTTGATCGACAGCGGAGCGACCAAGCTTGCTTTGCTCACCCGACGCGCCGCGACGAACGAAGAGAACACGGTGCTGAACCAATGGCGTTCACGCGGCGTGAGTATCCAGGTAGAGAACGTGCGGCTGAGCCAGACCGCTGATGTTGACCAGACGTTATCACGTCTTCGCGATGACTTGGGGCCGATCACGGGTGTCTATCATCTCGCCGGCGTGCTCGACGATGCCACGATGGAGGAACAAACCACTGAGAAGATGCTCCGCGTTCTCGATGCGAAGGTCTCCGGTGCCTGGAACCTTCACGAAGCAACCCGACACGATCCGATCGATGACTTCGTGTTGTTCTCATCCTTTTCGGCTTGGTTGGGCTCGCCCGGACAAGCCAACCACGCCGTCGCCAACGCATTTTTGGATTCGTTGGCAATGCTCCGCAGAGAACTCGGGCAACCGGCGATTTCAATCGCGTGGGGACCGTGGGGGCGAATCGGGGCAGCGGCGAAACGCGATCGTCTCGGCAAAGGCGACCTCGCTGGAATCGGCATGTTGATGCCTGACGAGGGAATTCACGTTCTCGAGCAACTATTGAGAGCGTCCGCACAGGATGGTTCGCCGGTTTCAAAGACTCCCGCTTCGGTCGCGGTTGCTCGGCTGCATTTGGATCGGTTGCCCGATCACCTTCAGTCTCACCGTTTGTTTGAAGGCCTGCTTCGCGATCGCAACCGTTCCGACAACGCGGCAACGAAACCTGACTGGGTGGAGCAGTTGGGTGAACGTAGCGCAGACGAACGCCTAAAAATGGTCACCCAACACATTCGCGAATCGATCGCCACCGCACTCGCTTTGGGCAGTGGTGATGCGGTTCCGCTCGATCAACCGTTATTCGATCTGGGGATGGACTCGTTGACTTCGTTGGAACTGGTCAACGCTTTGCAAGCCACACTTGGTGTACGTATTAGCACGATCGATCTGTTTAACTTCCCTGACGTGCAGGCGCTCGCCGGGCGGATGCTCGAGCTGTTGTCTCTTACTGATGCTGATTCGTCATATACAAATGAGCGGGACGTCAAACAGCCACCGGTAGAAAAGCACGCCCTCGAGAACGTCCCTTCCGATTGTGAATTAGAATCAGAGGTAAGTCTGTCGAATTTACCGGCAAACGAGCCTGTCTCATCGGAACGTATATCCGACACCGAACAGAACTCGGAAAGCGAAATGCCGGTTGCCGAAGTAACGGATCTACTTCGTGAGATTGGCGATTTGTCCGAACAATTCGAACAGTGGGGAGCCGACCAATGATTCAACTACCGAACTCCGACGACGCATCCGATCAAGATCCTGCACGTCCTGGTCGCGGTACACGAAATTCCGCTGCCAACGAAAACGCACCCGCTGACGGCAGCCTGAACATGGCCAGTGTTCTTGAAACTCTTCGAAAAACGAAGGCCGGTATGCAACGACTGGGCGATCGTTTGAGCGAACCGCTCGCGATCGTTGGAATCGGCTGCCGCTTTCCTGGTGCCACTTCACCTGATGATTTTTGGGAGTTGCTGCAACAAGGCCGTGCCATCGACACCCACGCCGGTGACCGTTGGACGGATGAGCTGAAGTCGGATCGCGAAAAGCAACCGGGCCGCATCACCGCCAACCGAGTCGGCTGGCTCGACCAGATCGACCAATTTGATGCTGCGTTTTTTGGAATCTCGGGCCGGGAAGCCTCCTCTCTGGACCCGCAACAACGTTTGCTGTTGGAAGTCGCCTGGGAAACGTTCGAAAACGCAGGCATCGCCCCTCAAACCTGTCGCGGACGACGCGTCGGTGCGTTCGTCGGCATGTGCAGCAACGACTATCTGTACCGTTTGACTCGCCGCGACCCGGAGTCCATTGATACGTACATGAGCACCGGAAACGCTCATGGCGCAGCGGCGGGGCGATTGAGCTACGTGATGGATTGGCGTGGTCCGAGCGTGGCAGTCGACACAGCATGCTCTTCATCACTAACGGCGGTTCATTTGGCTGCACGCAGTCTGCGATATGGTGACTGCGACATGGCCATTGCGATGGGCGTCAACGTCATCTTGGCTCCCGAACTGAGCATCAGCTTGAGTCAAGCCGGCATGCTATCGCCGACCGGGCGTTGCCATGCGTTCTCGTCCGACGCCGATGGTTTCGTTCGCGGTGAAGGATGCGGCGCCGTTCTGCTGAAACGACTCAGCGACGCGATCAAAGACCAGGATCCGATTCTCTGCGTCGTTCGAGGCAGTGCGACCAACCAAGACGGCCGGAGCGTCGGTCTGACCGCGCCCAACGGCAACGCGCAGCAAGCCGTCATTCGCGCCGCGATCGCCGACGCTCGCCTGACCGCGGAACAGATCGACTATCTCGAAGCACATGGTACCGGCACACCGCTCGGCGATCCGATCGAAGTGGACGCCCTTCGCCAGGTCTTCGCACCGAACCGCGAACCGTCTCGTCCGCTGCGAATCGGATCGGTGAAAACCAATGTCGGACACCTCGAAGGCGCCGCCGGGATCGCGGGAATGATCAAGGTCATTCTTTCACTCAAAAACGATTGCCTGCCCCCGCATTTGCACTGCGACGAACTCAGTAAAGCCATCGATTGGCAATGGCCGGTCGAAGTAATACGCCAAAAGCGTTCGTGGGAATCCGCGAAACCAAGAATCGCCGGCGTCAGTTCGTTCGGCTTCGGCGGCAGCAACGCACACGTGATCCTATCTGACGCACCGTCGGTTCACCCCCTATCGCCCGCCGCCTCGACCGAAGGAACGGTGATCGCTCGCCCCGTCGCGTCGGGCGTCCAACTCGAGAACTCGCCGGCGGCGAATCTCACTCCCCAACCGTCGCTGTTCGTTCTGTCTGCGAAAAGCCCGAAGGCGTTACGTCAGTATGCCAAGCGATTTGCCGTATCGCTTTCGACGAACTCCCGTCCCCTCATCGACGTTTGTTTTTCCGCCGCAACAACCCGCGATGTCTTTGAACACCGAATCGGAATCGTCTCCGGAACGACTCAAGAACTCGTCGCCGAACTGCAACGTTATGCCGACGGCAATCCCTCATCCCAAACCATCACTGAGGTTTCGACATCGGAAAATCGATTGCTCGGCGATGATCGAGTCTGCGAACTCCGCAGCGTCGCGATGGCGTTCCTGCGTGGTGAAACGATCTCATGGAAAGAGCACTTCCCGCCGACCGCCAAACGCGTCCCTCTGCCAACGTATCCGTTCCAACGCAGCCGACGGTGGATCGACGACACACCGGTCTGCCTGCCGATGTCGGCCCTTTCGAGCAAGGCTGGCTCGCCAGCAGATCGAGCGGCAACGACGTTGCTCCCTACGACACATGATGAGCCAGCGAGAAACGTTTCGACCGGTCACGCCTTGCTGCAGCGAAAGCTGAACTTGGCCGGCAAAGAAACGATCTTCGAGACAAATTTAGAACAGTTCTCCTATCTCCACGATCACGTCGTCCGAGGGATGAATTTGTTTCCCGCCGCCGGGCTGTTGGAATTGGCTCTGGAAGCAGGTCGAGCAATTTCGCCAAACTTGGCATGCATCGACTCATTCAAAATCCTCCGGCCGCTTCCACTGCGAGGTAACGATCCGACATGCGTGCAGGTGATCGTCTCACCCGGCGAGCAAACCCGAGAACTAACAATCGCGGCGTTGGACACGCTTTCCGAAAATGGACAATGGCACACCATCGCCCAATGTCGGGTTGCGAACGTGTCTCCCCAAAGTGACACACCATGCAATAACAAGATCCCGTCGCACGCTCCAACGGTAGACGGGATTCTTGCTTCGAACACACAGTGCGACACCGAAACATCGACACACGATCACTACGCAGCAATGCATGATGCCGGTCTGAACTATGGCCCCGCGTTTCAAGGACTCCAGTCGCGTCGAACCACTGTTGTCGATGGACAAACCGTTTCGACAGGACTAACCAAACTGCCATCCGGATTGGATTCAGATGGGTATCAGTTGCATCCCGCATTGCTCGACGCGTGTTTCCAAGTCGCCGCAGGGGTCGTTCCTTCTTCCACGAACGCCTGGATCCCGGTCGGCATCGACCACGTTCAGACTCACCAATCCGCCAACACGGACCAGACGCTGCAAGTCACGTCGATGCTCCGCCGTTCCAGGGGCGGAGAAACCAAAGACGATTCGCTATCGATCGACTTAACGATCACCGATGCCGATGGTTCCCCGGTCATGAGCGTCACCGGACTGACACTGACGCCCATCACGATTGTCGCACCCGCGACATCCACGTCAGACGAATCGGCATCTGAAACCGATTCCGCGAATCAGCAACAAAAGTCACCGGAAGAGATTCGTCAGCATCTGCACGAACGGATTGCGGAAATCATGGGGCTCGAAATCGACGAAGTTCCTCTCGCTCAATCGCTCGATGCGCTCGGTTTGGACAGCCTCATGGCGTTCGAACTTCGTGACGAAATGCAACAAGAATTTGGCATCGAAGTACCTCTGGATTTATTTTTCGAAGACAGCACCTTGGATACATTCTTAAATCAAGTGATCGAACAGATTGCCAATGCCGAGCCTCCTGTCGCGAGCGAAGACGGATGGGTGGAGGGCGCCTTATGAATGCCCCTGACATGACTGCCGAGAAACTCTACCAACAACTGCTCGACCGCCGAGTCGAACTTTGGTGTCAAGGAAAGATGCTTCGTTTCCGTGCACCCGACAACGCGCTCGATCCGGAAACGATGACGTTACTGCGTCGTTTTAAGAAAGACCTGATCAAGATCATTCAACGTGAAACGGCTCCAAAGCCAGACGAGTGTCGGTTCGAACCGACGACCGTGGGCCAACAGGCGTTGTACTTCCTTCATCTTTCGGCGCCGTACAGTCCTGCCTACAACGTCGCCTCGGCCTGCCGGATTTGCTCCCCGGTCGATCCTGCATCGATCAAAACCTCCATCGATTTGCTGGTCGAGCGACACGAGTCGTTGCGTACCACGATGGAAATGAAGTCCGGAAAACTGCTCCGAAAGATTCATCAGAACTCAGCCGCTGATTTTGCATCGATCGAGATGCTCGGCGCCTCCGAAGAAGAAATCTCCTCTCGCGTAAAGGCGGAGTATCAACGGCCCTTCGATCTCGAAGCCGGACCGCTCTTAAGGGTACGATTGATTCGCCTCTCCGACGACGAACAGATCCTTCTCATTGTGCTGCATCACATTGTCTTTGATGCCTGGTCACTCTGGATCTTCCAAGACGAGTTGTTCCAACTGCTCACGCAGGTGACCGGTGGCGAGATTGCAAAACTCCAGTCGCCTCCCGCTACGTTCTCTGAATTCGTCAACGAACAAAGAAATTGGGTGGAAAGCTCCGAGGGCGAGAAAGACTGGCTCTACTGGGAAGACGAACTCGCCGGACCGCTACCGACTCTCGATCTCGCGAGCGATTTCCGTCGTCCCGCGAGAGCAGAATTTCGCGGCGCGACTCTGAATTTTCAGATTCCTGAAGAACTCTCTTCGGGTCTACGCGAACTCGCCAAAACACTCCGCCTGACCCCCTTTGCGTTAACTTTATCGATTTTCAAAACGTTGTTGCATCGTATCGCGAACCAAAACGATGTCATCGTGGGCACAACCACGTCGGGACGTTCACGCAGCGAGTTCAATCACGTGATTGGCTATTTCGTCAATTCGCTCGCGATCCGTTCTGACTCGAGCGATGACCCGACATTTGCCGACTTCGCCACCAACGTGAAATCAAAAGTCCTTGGTGCGATCAAACATCAGGGTTACCCGTTCGCGTCCATCGTGGACCGTATCGGGCGAAAAAGAAATGGCAGTGGCAACCCGATCTTCAACGTCATGTTCGGTCTGCAGAAGCCCCGCTTCTGCGAAGCAGCAACCTTGCTGGGTGACCAATCCGCGGAGGTCGAATTGGCCGGACTGCGCGTTCGCCCGTACAACATGCGGCAACAGGAAGGCCAGTGCGACCTGACGATGGAATTGTTCGAAACCGAGCAACTTTTCGTTGGCACGCTGAAATACGACACCGACCTGTATACCGAACAAACAGCAAGACGCGTCGCCGATCAGTTCGTGCATCTATGCGGCCAAGTGGTCAGGGATCCTTCAAAGCGTTTGTCGCAGTACGACCTGGTTTCGGAATCCGAACGAGATGAGATTTTGGCGTTGTCCTCATCCGCCGCGTCCGAAACGTGGGATGGCACGCTCGTTCATCAATGGGTGACACGACAGGCCCACTCGCGCGCAGATGCGGTCGCCTGGGTGTGTGACGCGGAACAACAAACTTACACCGAACTCGATCGTACCAGCGACATGATCGCGCAAGAACTGCGTGAACGTGGCGTCACTAACGGATCATTGGTTGCCTGTTGTTTTGCTCGGTGCTTTGAAACCGCCTCCGTTGTTTTGGGCATCATGAAAGCCGGTGCGGTTTACGTTCCGCTGGATTGCGAAAGTCCGGTCACCCGCAACGAGAACATTCTTCGTTCGTGCGGAGCGGATACCTTAATCACCGACAACTCCGACTTGATCTCCGTCGTTGAATCGAGCGACGTTTGCTGTATCCCGATGTCCCACGTTGTTGATCTGGTTTCCTCCGCCGACGATCAACAGCGCCAGATTGACATCGCGGTGTCGCCATCGGACACCGCCTACATCCTCCATACCTCCGGATCCACCGGCAGTGCCAAAGGAGTCTGCGTTTCCCACGCCGCGTTGGCTCAGCACATCGTATCGATCAGTTCGGTCTACGAATTGACCGAAGACGACAGGGTCCTGCAGTTCAGCAACCTGACGTTCGATCCGTCGCTCGAACAAATGTTTTCGGCATGGCGGGCCGGTGCAATGGTTGTCGCGAGAGGGAACGCCCTTTGGTCGCCCGAAACACTCTGGGAAAACGTCAGCCAACATGGTTTAACCGTAATCAACCTACCGCCTGCTTACTTCCAGCATTGCGGCGGCTTGATTGACCAGGATCATGACCTCAGTTCGCTACGACTGATGATCCTCGGTGGCGACGTTTTCCCGAGTGAATCAGTTTCCGCGTGGCAGTCGCGCGGCGTGCGAATTCTCAACGCTTACGGCCCCACCGAAGCCGTCGTCACCGCAACCACCTACGAAGTCTCGCCGGGACAACACGCTCGGTCCGCTACGCCAATCGGTCGCCCACGGCCAGGCAGCCGAGCGTATGTTCTCGACGATGAAGGTCGACTGTGCCCGCTCGGCGCGGTCGGACGCCTTTTCCTAGCCGGCCCCATGCTCGCCGACGGTTACTGGCGAGACCGCCAACTCACTGAGAACGCGTTTTGCCGCGATCCATTCGTCGATGCCGAAGTCCCCTCTTTGATGTACGACACCGGTGACCGGGCACGCTGGAACCCTGACGGTCAACTCGAATTCCTCGGACGGATCGATCAACAGATCAAGGTCGATGGCATTCGTGCCGATACCTCGGAAGTTGAATCAGCGATCAACGCCATGCCGGAAGTCATGCGGTGCTGCGTACGGCTGAACACCGACGAAGGAGCACAGTCCTCGCAATCCGAATTGATCGCCTGGATTCAACCGACCGACAATACTCTGCGTGAAGACAACACGTCTGAAGTGGGTAAGTATCAAAACAACATCCTCGCTCATCTGCGGACGGTTCTTCCGCGATACATGGTCCCTCGACGTATCGTTGTGATGGAATCGCTGCCGCTGACCGCGTCGGGGAAGATTGCTCATCGGATGCTGCCACGTCCTGCCAAGTCCGAACGTCGGACGACGTGCGAATACGTTGAACCACAAAACGAATGGCAAACAACCCTGGCGTCGATTTGGGAAGAAGAACTCGGTGTGCCCAAGGTAGGGATCAACGACAACTTTTTCGATCTCGGCGGTGCCTCGCTGACGAGCCTGCGGATCATCACTCGCGCCAACGATGCCGGATTGACGCGAAACAATGGGCCGATGAAACCGGAAGTGTTATTCGAATACCAAACGATTTCTGAGCTGTACGAACATCTCGGTGCTCCCGAATTGACTCCCTGTGGCCAACCATGAACATCAACCATTCCATTCTCGAAAGCGTCGGCACGTACCTGCCACCACAGGTCGTCACTACGCGTGAAATTCTTGATGGTTGCGTACGCCCTGTTCGCGTGCCTCTGGAGCGTCTGACCGGAATCCGATCGCGTCACTTCGCAGGCGACGATGAGTATGCGATTGACCTGGCGTCCAACGCGATCCAGGATTGCCTAAAACACTCGGCGATCCATGCCGATCAGTTCGACCTCCTGATCAGCGCCAATATATCACGCTGGGATGGTCCGTCACGTGTCGGCTACGAACCGTCCACCGCGATCGCGTTGAAACGCCTGATGGGGTTTGACAATGCGATCGCGTTCGATATTTCGAATGCGTGTGCGAGCATGTGGACGGCGGTTTTTGTTGCCGATGCGTTCATTCAATCCGGAGCCGTTCGCAGTGCGATGGTCGTCAGCGGAGAATACATCTCTCATCTGACGCGTACCGCGCAACTCGAGATGGACGGTTATCTCGATCCTCAACTCGCCTCGCTCACACTTGGTGATGCGGGCGTTGCGGTTGCCATGAGCGCGTCACCGCGGCGAGGCGAAGGTTTTACCGAGTTCGACATGTACACGCTCGGCCACTACAGCCGGTTGTGCATTGCAAAACCGAGCGATCAACCACACGGCGGTGCGGTCATGCACACCGATGCGGTTCAGGTAACCGCAGCAATCGTTCCGCACGCCGCCGCTCACGCGGTTCATGTCCTGAAGGAAAGTGGCCATCACGTCAATGACATTCAACACATTATCCCGCACCAAACTTCGCGACTGACGATCCGTGGTGCGATCGAAGAGATCGCCAAGCAATTCCAAACCGATTGCACCGATCAGATGATCGACAACTTGGAACTGCGAGGGAACACCGCTAGCACGACACACTTCCTAGCGTTCCGTGACAACATCGACAACGGAAGAATTCGAACCGGCGATAAGGTCCTCTTTGCGATCTCGGGTTCTGGACAAACCAGTGGCACGGCGGTCTACCATTGCAACGACCTGCCCGACCGAATCCGACGGACTAACGAAAACAACAACGGCAGCTCAACCAACGGGCACACCAATCACCTCTCGATCGACTCACCGACGCAAGACTCCGTGAGCGTTGCGATGTCGACGCCGTTCCGGTTCGAATCGGTTGCACTAGCGACACCTGTCGATGGCGAACGTGCCGACACGTTGACGTTGCTACATCAGGCTGCTGAAACGAGCATCACGGAAGCGAACATCGATCGTTCCACCATCGAACTGTTGATCTCGACCGGCGTTTATCGGACGGAATACCTCACCGAGCCAGCCCTCGCAGCATTGCTGGCGGGAGACCTCAAACTCAATGCCGATCAGGCGGCAACCGATCCCGTCAAGTCGTTCGCGTTCGATCTGCTCAACGGTTCCATCGGGTTCTTGAACGCGTGTCATCTGATCTGTGAGATGGGACGTGCCGGTCGCATCGAACGCGCGATGGTGGTTGCCTCCGAGATCGAAAACAATGCCGACGTTCCCGACAAACCGACGATCGGCATTACGGAAATGGCATCCGCCGCCATCCTGAGCGAATCCGAAGACGGTGAAACCGGTTTTCACGCGTTTCGGTTCGATCACTACCCTGAATTCCAAGACGAATACAAGGTCTTCGCCAACATCGAGAACAAGATCGGCAAGCCGTTCTTGGAACACACCATCGCTGAAGGATGGAGGAAGAGTCTCCTGCCCTGTATCCGGCAAAGCGTGGAACGGTTCCTCGACGAGAATTCGCTGACGAAAGAGGACATCGATTGGTGGTTGCCTCCGCAAACCAGCGATGATTTCTTACAAGGTTTTGCGAACGAATTGCAACTCGCCTCCGATCGCATGATCGTTGCGATCAAACGCGGTCCCGATGCATTCACGTCCTCGACGCCGTTGGCGATGCTCGCGGCGGGCGTGTCCGATCGAAACGGCAATCCCGCGCACAATCGTCCCTCGGCAGGCGACCAAGGGTTGATCATCAACATCGGCTCGGGCTTGCAGGTTGGTTGTGCCTTGTATCGTTTTTGAAATAGTCTTTCACTCGCAATCAGGTCCCCCATCGAGCCCGTCACGGATTGCTGTACGATGAAGGGCACATTTGCCCACCCGCGTGTCCATCAGGATGAATCATGACTCACGACGAATCTGTTTTGCTGGCCGTTGACGATGTCTGCAAAGACTACCCTGACGGAAACGTGCGTGCCCTCGACCACGTCAGTTTCGAAATTCATTCAGGCGAATATGTCGCCATCATGGGCCCGAGCGGCAGCGGCAAATCCACCCTGCTGAGCATCCTGGGAACTTTGGATCGTCCCACCTCGGGGAAGGTCATTTTCGAAGGAAACGTGGTCGACTCGTCCACAGACCTCGATGAACTCCGTTCCCGAGCGATCGGTTTCATCTTCCAATCGTTCTACCTGCTACCGACATTGACCGCATTGGAAAACGTTCAGGTCCCCATGTTCGGAAGAGGCATGACGGGGGCACAGCGGATTGAAAAGGCCAGAGAACTCATCAATGCGGTCGGCATGAGTGAGCGAGAAAAACACCTTCCCAAACAACTCTCGGTAGGACAACGCCAACGCATCGCCATCGCACGTTCGTTGGCGAACGATCCTCGGTTGCTGCTCGCCGATGAACCGACGGGAAACCTTGACACCGTAACCGCGGCAGGAATCCTCGAACTATTCGACGAACTGCATGATGACCGAAAGATGACGCTCGTCACGGTCACGCACAGTGAAGAGGTTGCGTTGGCGGCACAACGTGTCCTTCGCGTACGCGATGGCCGTATCGAATCCGACGAAATCAACAAAACGTTGCAGACTTCCTAACGAACGATTTCACACTGCGGATATCTCTTTCGCCTTCTCCTCGTTTTCCTTCTCTTCATTGGCTTGCACTTGCAAGTCCATCAACTCCTGAATCACCCCGGTATAACCTTGGGTGATGTGTGCCTTCGCTCGAAACTCCTCATCTTTCATCAACTCCCGGTGCAACTCGCTGAGCCGATAGCCCGGCACGGACGGAAACAGATGATGTTCGAGGTGATAGTTCACCCCGTATGGTGCGATTAGCAACCGCTCGACAAAGTTCGGCAACACCGTCCGAGTATCGTTCAATTCGTGATCACCCCGTGTGCCTAAGTGTTCGGCGGTGGCTCGAATACGGTTGATCAAATTCAACACCGTGATCCCTGCCAACATGTAAATGACGACCAACAGGATTGTGGTACGCGGGTCAATTTTCAGTGCGATGGCGAAAAAGGAATACACACACGCCGTCGACAACACGTAGAGCACTCGGCATCGCGGTGGGAAGTCAGGCGAGCGAAAGTTGTTCCAGGGAGCCCAATGCTTGTACAGAATCCAACCTCGCAGGAAGTTGATTCCGAACACGCTGCGGATGAGCGTCACGAACAAACCGAGTCGCGTCTTCGGCCACTCAAACCATTCCTGTTCCTCTTGCTGCGCGGCAAGGTCTTGGTCTTCTTCCGTGTTCGTGTAGCGATGATGCCGAAAGTGCGTCTTTCGGTACAACGTCGTGCTCATCCCGATCGGAAAAGCAACAAAAAGATCTGAGACGACGTCGTTGAGCACACGGTTCTTGTACAGCAGGTAGTGAGCTCCGTCGTGCATCAAGACACCGAGCGCCTGCATCCGGCTGGCCAGCACAATCATGCTAACCAAATAGACCGCCCAATGATTCACTTTGGCTGCGACCACGATCGCGCCAATCATGACGATCCACTGCACTGCGATGTAAAGCGTCGAGCGAACGGCGCTCACTCGAGAGAGCGAACGCACGAGTTCGACGTGTCGCTTTCGCGAGAAACGATCCAGGGCGCGAGCGGGTTCCGCATCCGTTGGGCTTTTTTGCAGCGTCGCCTCGCGCAGGATCTGGTCGACGGTTCTCATCGGATCGGCATCGGATTTTCAGGTGGGTCATCAATGTTCGTTTGCCCACAGTTTACTCAGATTAACCGTCCGTGCTGACCGGAAAATGCTCATCGACCACCGCTTGGAACTCCTCCGCCGTTGATACCTTGGCGACATGGGTGCGAAAATGGCGAGCCCCGCGTTTGCCCTGTGCGTAACAGCACGCGTATTTTCGCATGAGAACCGTCGCTTTTTCCTCGCCAAAGCGATCCACAACGAGACGATAGTGATGCAGCATCACGTCACGCTGCTGCTTGAGAGTCGGGTCGGGCGGCACCGGTTCGCCACGCAACGCGGCCGCCGCCTGTGCAAACAACCATGGACGTCCCAAACACGCCCGCGCGATCATCACCGCATCGACATTGTATTGTTCGAACGCCGCAACGACTTTTTCGGCACTGTCGAGATCACCGTTGCCGATCAACGGGATATTCTTCAGGTGCGCTTTGATCTCGCTGATCCGCTCCCAATCCGCGTTACCGCGAAACATGTCCGCCGCCGTTCGACCGTGCACGGTCAAGGCCGCCGCACCGGCTTCTTCGACAACTTTCGCGATCTCGTTGCAGTTAATATTGCTCGGATGACAACCGAGGCGGATCTTTGCCGTCACCGGCGTTGGGGCGCAGGCACGAACCAATTTCGAGATGATTGCACTCATTCGCTGAGGCTCACGCAGCAGGTAACTCCCACTGTGCGCCTTCTCGGTTACCTGGCGGACGGGACATCCAAAATTAATGTCGACGACACTCACCCGATATTCTTCGACGAGCCGTCGACCCACCTTCGCCATGGTTTCGGGATCGTTGTCCCAAATCTGCACGGCCAACGGCCGGGGCTCATCGCCGACGCCCCAAAGGCGGTCGGGATGCTCGGCCTCGTTTTCATCCATCCACACGAAACCGCGGGCGTTGACCATTTCGGTCGCCAGCAAGCCAGCACCTCCAAACTCGCGCACGATCTGGCGGAAGGCAGCATTAGTGAAACCAGCCATCGGCGCCTGCAAAATCGGCGGGTCGATGGTCAGGTCACCAATCTTCAGGGGAGCAACAGCGGTAGCAGGCATCAGTTCTCTAATGAAAATTTCGACTATTGATCGGCAGGCAATCGGCCTGTTTCGATGACCGGGAAGTCACTCGTCAGACCTTCGACCATGAAGGCCACGAGGTCCGCCTTTTCCCCGTCGGTCAGTTTGAGCACCTTCATCTTATCGCTCAACCAAGGGTTTGGATGTCCGCCCTTGTCGTACCAATCGACGACCTCTTCGAGCGTCTTCTGGCTGCCGTCATGCATGTAGGGCGCCGAATCGGCAACGTTCCGCATTGTGGGCGTCTTGAACGCACCGCGATCCTTCTCCTCCTTCGTGACCTCGTAGCGACCGAGATCTGGCTCGTCGCCGTCCATCCCGACACCGAGGTTGTGGAATTGCTCATCGGTGAAGTTGGCACCGGCATGACAAACGGTGCAGTTGGCCTTTCCGAACGTCAACTCCATACCACGAATCGCCGACTCGCTCATCGGGTTCTTTGCGGCTTCTTCCTTGAGTCGCTTGTACTGCTCAGCGAGCTCGGGTTCTTCGTCGAGATACTCCAGGTCATCAGCAAACGTTTTCTCAAAGGTCGCGAGCGGAGCGTAGTAATCGTACGGGGCCGGCCCGGTTACGACCGAACGTTCGAACGTAGCGATTGCGCGCCCGACGTTTTCGATCGTCAGGCCATCGTCAAAAATGTGATCGAACTGAATTTTGTATGCGGGGATGGCCCCGAGTGTTTGCACACAAACCTCATGGGTGTTCCCCATTTCGATCGGGTTCTCGATCGGTCCGACGGCTTGCTCTTCGAGCGTTCCCGCACGACCGTCGTGAAATTGGTGTCGGCTCAGAATCCGGTTGAACGAGACGGGCGAATTTCGGTTGCCGGTTTGACCGTCGACTCCGATCCCGAACTGAGTATTCGCTCCCCAACCCTCTTCGGGCACGTGACACGACGCACACGAAATCGAATTATCCGAGGACAACCGGGTGTCAAAGTAAAGTTGGCGTCCGAGCTCGATCTTTGCCCGGGTCATCGGGTTGTCTTCAGGAATGAAGATATTGCCCGTCGCGGCATCAAGACCGCGAGGGAGTTTCACGTTAAGAATGGCATGGTTCTTGGGCTCGGCGAGCCACTTCTTTGCTTGCTCGACCGTCAACGGACCTTCCCCAGGAATCCCTGCGGTGAGGGAGGGATCGCCGAGGCTCACCGTCTCGGTCGCGGGACCTCCCTGGGTTCCCGCCGCATCCATCGCAAACGCCCCGCTATAAAAAGCAAGAGCTACAGAACAAATCAGTGCGGCCCGAAGTTTCAGCAACACGGACGCAACGACGCTATTGGAGAAACGGAAATTCTTCATCACGGATCGAATCAGAGTGGAGGTAGGAAATGAGAGGCGGGGCCAAGCTCGAAAGCGTGGCGGCACTGCTCATTCTAAACCAACCACCTCGACCTGACACGTGCTCAAACCGCAGAAGCGCCCGAGAGGTTCACTCAACCAGGCAACGTATCTTCGTCCGCAAAATCCTCGGGCATCAGCCCGTCCTCGGTGAGCAATTGCGACAAATCCGTCTCATCATCATCGTCGTCGAACCGTTGGACTTGCAACTCGGAACCGTTCTGGCCGCGGAAACTCAACGCGTGGTCGCTGGTCTTCTGCGGCTCCGGACTACACACGACTACCGTGATGTTGTCCTCTCCTCCGGCTGCGTTTGCCAAACCAACCAACCGATGGCATATCCCACTGTGGTCACTGCAACCTTCCGACACCACCCCCGCGAGCGTATCGGTCGACAGGTAACGGCTCAGTCCGTCGCTACACAGCAACACCATGTCTCCTTCCACCAAGTCCGTCCGCCGGACCTCGGCGATCAACTCCTGATCACCACTGCCGCCGAGAACATTCCACAGCACGTTGCTCCACCGGCTCTGCTCTTCCTCTTCCGGTTTGAGACCACCGGACTCGACGAGCTGTCGGGCGAGAGTGTGATCGGTTGTCAACTGTTCACACTGCCCATCCCGGATCAGATAGCACCGACTGTCTCCGGCATGAACGACATACATTCGAGGCCAAACGATGTAGGCCATCGTTAACGTCGTTCCCATCCCGCGTTGCGAATCATCATCCGCCGCCTCGGACAGAATCCGGGCGTGAGCCTGGCGGAGCAAATCCTTCAGAGAGTCAATGAAATCGTCTTCGTGATCGCGATCGAGATGCAAAAACCAGTGCATCCGATTGAGCAATTCCGTGATCAGATGATCCATCGCCACGCTGCTGGCGCGACGCCCGGCGGCATGTCCTCCCATTCCGTCGGCGACGATGAGTAGTTGACCGCGGGCATTGCCAAAGAGAGGAACTTCATTGTCGACTAACAAACTCGTCGAATGCACCAACATCGACTTACGCAATTCGGCAATGAGAAATTGATCCTGATTCTCCGTACGGCGTCGGCCGATATCGGTCAGGCCACAGGCGTTTCTCGCACATGATTCGGGAGAGGTTGAACTCATCGATCTTTCCTCTCTACGGAGGGGGCATCAAAGTGGACTAAGTGTAACCCATCCGCGGTGAGCGTTGAGGTCAAATCAAACTCCTTTTTGGTCAAATCCGTTCCCGCCAACTCGACACTCTCTTCCGTTTTCGTACGCGACGTCATCGACTTCATTAGCAATACCGCCGTTTGCAAAAGCGAAACCATACTCCGCAAATGTGGAGTCGTGCTCTGCAAATGCCGCTCCAACCACTCCCGCACTCGCACCCCACGGCCTGACACGTTGGGTTGAAAACAGGGTCGGTTTCCAAAACGCCCGCCAGCCCGGTAATCCGCCCGACGAGCCTACTCATCCTGATCGACGATCGCCATGAAGACAGGACATCGGCAAACGCGGGACGCGCGGTTTAGCGACGACTCGGTTCGCCAATCTGCACCAGTTCGGGTGCATCCACTTTGTCATCAGGATCCTGATACCGCTGCGCGTCAAAATGGCGTGCATAGGTTCCAAAGTCGTTGAACGCGTACTTCTTCGCCCAACGATAAACAAGGCTTCGCTCCGGGATCTCATCACCGGGTTGATACTGACTCCGGCGAGGCGAAACGGCTTTCAACTCGTCGATCACACCGCCGCGTGCGGTCGTATCGCGGGCGCCGTGTTTTTCGGCGAGTTCGACGAGCAGATCAGGACGTTCCATGATCACGCAACCGCGAGTTTCTCCCGCGGTGAGTTCTCGGAAGTCTTTCAAAAAAGTCGACTCGTTAAACGTGTCTTTCAACGGCCGGTCATCGTGAATCGATTCGGTCGCCAACTGAATGACCGGACAGGGCTCGATATCTCCCCACGGGCCGACGTGATGAGTGAAACCGGTAACCGCCGGGCACAGTGCGTTGCCCGCATCGTCGTGATAGGCGTCAATGACAACAATCGGTTTGGTGGCACGCGTGTCGACAACAAATTGACGAACCCGACGTTGTTCTTCACTCGACAGAGCCAACTGCGGATTCGGTTCCGGACCGACCGGGCGGTAGATATGGAACCAGCAATACATCACCCCCATCTCGATCAAACGGTCGACCCATTTATCTGTGACGAGGTCATCGATGTTGGACTTGCAAACGCTCGTGCAAACCCCGACCAACAATTTGTTGCGCAGTGCGGCTTCGATCCCAGCCATCGTTTGGTTGTAAACGCCATCTCGACCGCGGCGCGTATCGCTGATGATCTCGCTGCCTTCGACACTGATCAAAGGAGTGACGTTGCCACAATCTCGCAAACGCTTCGCAACTTCATCGGTGATGAAATGTCCGTTGGTGAAGACCTGAAAATAAACATCTCGATGCCGCTCAAAAAGGGTCAACAAATCTTTATGCATGAACGGTTCACCACCGAGGATCCCAAAGAAGCTGTTGCCCATTTCTTTGGCTTGTTCAATGGTGCGGGTCGCCGCATCGAGTTCAATCTTATGCTGCTTGGCCGCAACATCGACCCAGCAACCTTGGCAACGCAAGTTGCAACTGTTGATGACCGACATGTACAGAAATGGCGGAAAGAACTCCCCCTTTTTGAGCCGTCGCTTGTGACGGTGGACGCTCCGGAGCCCTTTGACACCGAGCATCCAAACTGCTTTCGCGAGCAACCGTTTGTCCGTTTCCAAGGCAAACCGGCGAGCCATTCGGAGATACATGAGTGCAGCGTTTTCCTTGGCGACGAATATTGGCGTCAAATTTCATAACGGGTAATGGCGGCAACGCAAATCTTCCGACATCGTAGCGTGAAGCCAACATCGTAACAGAGCAACATTCCCAGTCTGCGTAGTTTATGTCTCTGGTCAAATCAAAAAACAGAATCGTCGGTGCCAACGATTAGTTCACTGGTTCGTATCTGAATTGTGTGACATCCACCCATCGCATCGGGACGGTTCCCCACCGCAAAGTCGCGGCAAGCCGTCGCGGTGACTACGATGCCACCTGCCGAGTCTATATAATCAGGCTCGATTCTATCCCCCCCTTTTGCCCCTGCCAAACAGAGACACCAACATGTCAAAATCTTCTGAAACCCCGGTATCGCAACCCACCCAGTGGCAAACGGTCGGCCGTCGACGAATGCTGCAAATCGCCGGTGCCGCGATGGCGACGCCGTACTTTGCCTGGTCACCCCGAACCATGGCAGATGAGCCCACCAGCAAAAACGACCGGATCAGCATCGGCGTGATCGGCGCGGGCGGGATGGCATCCGGAAATATCAAATCCGCCGAAAAGTGGCTCGATGTGGTAGCCGTCGCGGACGTCGATTCCAAACGCGCCGACAGTTTCAACGACAAATTCAGCGACGGGAAAGCAAAGGTCTACAACGATTACCGGGCGATGCTCGATCGAGACGACATCGAGGTCCTGCACATCGCCACCCCGGATCACTGGCACACCAAACCGTTGATCGAAGCGATGCTCGCCGGAAAGGACGTGTACTGTGAAAAACCGCTCACGTTGACCGTCGACGAGGGAAAACTGATCCGCAAGGTGCAAAAGCAAACCGGCCGCATCGTTCAGGTCGGAACGCAGCAGCGCAGCACTTTGCACCTGTTTACCAAAGCGATGGCAATCGTCAACGAAGGCCGACTCGGCCGACTTCGCCGTGTTCAGGCGGCAATCGGTGGTGCCCCATCGAGCCCCTCGATCCCGGTTGCCGAAGTCCCCGCCAACCTCGATTGGGACCGTTGGCTCGGACCTGCCCCCAAGGTGGACTACCGCTACATCAAAAACGGCCGACGCCCCAACACCAATTGCCACTACGAATTCCGCTGGTGGTACGAGTACTCGGGCGGAAAACTCACCGACTGGGGCGCGCACCACGTCGACATCTGCAACTGGGCACTCAAACTCAACGGACAAACCGAAGGCCCGACCTCACTCGGCGGAACGGCCACTCACCCGGTCGAGTTCAAGGACGGAGTCGCTCAGCAGAACGACCGGTACAACACCGCGACCGCGTTCAACTTCACCGTGAAGTATCCCGGCGGGACCGAAATGATCATCCGCAATGACACCGACAACGGTGTGCTGCTCGAAGGTGACAAAGGTCGGATTTTCGTCAACCGCGGAAAACTCGTTGGGAAACCGGTCGATGACCTGAAAGAGAACCCACTCCCTGAGGACGCCCTTTCCAAGGTGTACAAAGGACTGCCGATGGACCTCAACGGACGATCGCAGCACTGGGCGAACTTCCTACACTGCCACCGCGAGGGCCTCGAGCCGATCTCCGATGTCCATTCCCACATGCAGATGCTCAACCTCTGCCACCTGGCAGGAATCTGCGCCCGCACCGGTCGCGACCTGACGTGGGACGACGCCTCGGAGCAAATCGTGGGCGACGAACAGGCCAACTCGATGCTCGCACGTCCTTATCGCGAAGGATATGAGATTGAGATGGGCTGATTCGGCCACGTTCTCCGCCCCGTCAGCCGATCGACGCGTCGCCGGCCTGGATGACTGATTTGCCGGCAAAGATCAAGCGGGGCTTCCGAAAAAACCTGTTTTCGGGTACTCGGAAGCCCTTGCCTTCGACGGGGTGTGTCGAGTACGCTCTGCGATTCAAATTTTTGATGCCTCCCCTGAGAAAAGTTCCCACCGTGGCTGTTCAGCGAACCTACATGGCGAAACCCGGCGAAGTCCAAAAGCAATGGCACATCGTCGATGCTAGCGACGAAGTGCTGGGCCGTTTGGCCAGCGACATCGCCGTCGTTTTGATGGGCAAACACCGCCCCGAATACACACCCCACGTCGATTGCGGTGACTTCGTCATCGTGACCAACGTCGAAAAAATTGCGATGACCGGCAACAAAATGCAGGATCGTCACTACACCTGGTACACCGGGCACCCCGGATTGCGTTTGGAAAGCTACCAGGATCGTCAGAGCCGTAAACCGGAAGATCTTCTGCGGCACGCTGTTCGTCGCATGCTTCCTAAGAACAAGCTGGCCCGCCAAATGCTGGGCAAGCTGAAGATTTACGCCGGCCCGGATCACCCGCACACGGCGCAGCAACCCGTCGAATTGGCACGCACGAGCAAGAAAGTCAGCGCATGATCGCAGTAAAGAAAGACAAAATCACCGGCGATGCTCTCGGAACGGGCCGTCGGAAAAGCAGCGTTGCACGAGTCCGAGTTCGCTCGGGCAGCGGCAACATCACCGTCAATGGCAAACCATTGAACGAGTACTTCGTAAACGACCAGGATCAACGTGCCATCGTCGAAACCCTTGAAGCAGCAGGTTTGGCTGACAAGGTGGACATGACGGTTCGTGTTTCCGGCGGTGGAATGACCGGGCAAAGCGGTGCGGTTCGCATGGGCTTGGCTCGGGCATTGTGCTCGCACGACGAAGCCTTGCATGAACCCATGCGAGACGGCAGCTTCCTGACGCGGGACTCCCGCATGAAGGAACGGAAGAAACCTGGTCTTCGTGGTGCCCGTCGTGGCGTCCAGTTCAGCAAACGATAACCAGGCCCTACTCTTGAGTAAGAAAGAAGAAGCGTTCGAAGTCGAGGGGACCGTCACCCAGGCGCTCGCCAACACGCGATTTCGAGTCCAACTCGAAACCGGAAACGATGTGCTCGCACACGTCGCCGGCCGCATGCGGAAACACTTCATTCGGATCGTCCCCGGTGACAAGGTCCGAGTCGAGCTGTCCCCGTACGACCTGACCAAAGGTCGAATCGTCTACCGAGAACGCTAGACGCTCCGCGACGATCCACTCGTCGCCTTCAATCACTCTCACCACCAGGTAAATTCCGTGGCAAAACCACACCACAAACTAAAAAAGGCGAACCACGGGCGTCGTCCCGCCAGCGCCAAAGCCCGCAAGGCCAAACGAAAGAAGATCAAGACCTGATCTGCCGTGAAAAGCGAATACATCATCCAGCCGAGTATTCTCGACTTTGACAAACCGATTGCGGGCATCGAAGAAATTCGAAAGTTCAACCCGCAACGGCACGAGATGGAACAGTTGACCGCGATCCTCCATGAGGATCTCGAAACACATTCCTGCGCCGCATACAAGCAAATCACCGAAGACGAATTCTGGGTCCGCGGACACATGCCAGGCATGCCTCTCATGCCAGGCGTCATGATGCTCGAAGCCGTCGCGCAGCTCTCGAGCTACTACACCCAGAAACACGATCTTCTCGGTGCCGCGATGGTCGGATTTGGTGGCGTCGATGAAGTTCGCTTCCGCGGGGTCGTCGTCCCTGGCGATCGCCTGATCCTGATGGTTCGACTCGACAAAACCCGACGCGGACGCATGATCGTTGCGAGCTTCCAAGGTGTTGTCGGCGAAAACCTCGTTCTCGAAGGCTGCCTCCGCGGGATCCCGATCCCTATCGAAGCCGTAACCGGCCAACTGGCGGGCAAACCCGACCCGACCACCTCTTCTTAATCGCCGCCGGCTCAAACCCAGACGAGCACCACCAAGCGTTCTCGCCTGTCCGCTCAAAGCACTCGCGGTGTAGCCAGTCCCAGTCCCCCGGTCCCCCAGGGCGGACAGCAGTGGATCTTGCCAAAGATCGCGGCACGCGGTTCTTTAACAAGCCCACTACTCGGAAACAGAGCTGACCTCAACGATGAGCGCGGCCTGCTCAGCGCCAACCACGGACGCGATTGCCTGCACAACCGCTCTAACCAACAGGAAGGCAAGCAACACGCAGGCACCTAACCACCGGCCGAGGCTCCAACACGACAAATCTCGCAAAATACTGGCGTAGCCCGCTCGCAACTGCCGCAAACCAGAGCGTCAGTTGTGAGCTACGGTTGTGGAGACTCCCTCGCTGCCTCCAGCTTCGCGCCGCAAATGCCTCGCCTCCGCACCCGCTCTGCTCACCCTCGCACCTCGACGGAACCGCCTCGCCCGTCCTCCGCTGGACTCTCGAAGTGGATCAAGCTGCTGATCGTTGGCATCTGCGCGCTTCTCGTTACTCCCCAGTTGATCGCTGCAACCGGCAAGAAACGAGTCCGTGCCCTGGCAAAAACGTTACAAGACGACCTCGAACTCGCCCGTCGAACCGCGATGAATCGCCAAAAGCACGTATCCGTGTATTTCGACTGGAAGGGCCGGACCTACCACAGCCCGGACCTGCATGCCGATGCTCACGACTCGCCGCTCCCCGCAGATTGCGGTGAGCAGGAACGGGATCCACTCGCGAACTGCTTTGACAGCGACGTTCAAATTACCGGAAATTTCAGCGACCAAACCGGCATTTGCTTCACCCCGGATGGCTCGCTTCGCACGGAAGACACTCACGGTACTCCCACATCCGCAGTCGAAATCACCGTGCAATTAGATGGCTACCGAACGAAACTCCTCGTCCGTCCCGGAATGAGCCTCGTGGAGTAAGAGCCACTCGGATCGGCAAGTGCAATCGGCCTGTGAACCGTGCCCGATGTGAACCTTGCCCGATGGAACCTCGCTCAACGGGACCTCGCCCGATGCAAGCCTGCCCCAACGGTCGAAGCAGATCAGTCCACTTCGAGTGCCGCCGGCACCCAATTACCGATGCCCGATAACCGCGGCGCACTTCCTAGCAGCCGAACCGCAGGCCGACCGCTTTAACTGGCGAGTGCAAGGACCGCGACGAGCAAGGCCAATATCAGCAACATGATCGTCAACTTCCAGCCCTCAACCGCTTTTCGCGGGGTGCCTCCAATACGAGCCTGAATCTGCTGCTCGAGCAACCTCCGACCTTGCTCGGTCACGTTTTCGGCACCGATATCGTAGGGCTTCGGAGTTGCCCCTCGATATACCTCTGCAGCCAACTGGCTAACGCCCGTTTCCTCCGGCGTCGTCCCCAAACCGTACTTCTCGCCGATCTCCAGCAT
>JBICHZ010000090.1:0-2837 GCA_043101355.1 Rhodopirellula sp. JB044 | reverse complement strand
CCACCTCCGCCATTGCAAAATCGCTCCCTGCGAACGATGCTTTTTTGCAAACAGGCGGAACCTTTTCTCTTGCCCTCAAACGCAAGCCATTTCGCCCAATCCCACCCCCGACGGTGCGTGGCACGATAGCGAAATCGAACGCTCGGTGTGTCACCCAAGCGGACGAAGTCCGCGCCGAATTTGAAACATCTCGGTGTGCTTCATAGCTCGCGTGGTTCGACGATCCAGATCATCATCTGCGTTTAGCTAAGTTGATTCGCCTGCACCAAAACACGAGCTCGTCCTTGGCTTAGAAGGTGCTGAAAAGCACGAATAAGCCCATTTTGCCGTGTCCTCGACGGACCGAGGTGGTGACTATGCCATCGACGCCAGCAAGATCAAAGGGGAACTAGGGTGGGAACCGCAAGAAGATTTCAACAGCGGATCCCGCAAAACGGTCCAGTGGTACCTTAAAAATCAACAATCGTGGCAAAACATCCTCTCAAACGACTACCAACTCGATCGGTTGGGACAAGCAACTAGTAAATAGCCTCTCGTTTTCGAAGCGTTCTCGCCTCTCGCAACTCTCTCCAATGTCTCTCGCAACTAGCAATTAACTTCGTGATTCTCTTACTCGGACATGCCGGATACGTTTGAAATGAATTCCGACAGCAACTCGAATCGCAAACGATTCCGCATCGCTGTGTTTCGCGGTCGCAACACGACTACACCAATCGTGACACGCTGATCGGCTTGCTGAAAGAAATCAGAGCCACATTCTTGATCAACGCGGTTGGTTACACCGGCAAACCCAACGTTGACGCCTGAGAACCTCACAAGGCGGAATGTCTCGACGGCAACGCGGTGCTTCCGGGCACCATCCGCGAAGCCTACGAAATGGCCGGTGGCCTTTCCTGTGGGTAAGTCACGTCCGGTTGCATTTACACAGGCCAGCGTTCCGATGGCAACGGATTCACCGAAACGGACACACCCAAATTCAGCTTCCGCACCAACAATTGCAGTTGGTGCTCTGGCACCAAGGCCCTCGGCGAAGAAGTCCTAGCCGACGTTCCGAGAAATAATATCTGGCGTCTGCGGATTCCATTCGGCCATCACGATTCACCCCGCAACTACTTGTCCAAAGTCGTCCTTTACGAACGGCTGCTTGAAGCCGAAAATTCAATTTCGCATCTGAGCGAATTTGTCGCCGCGTGCTTGAACAGTTGGCAGAAACGTATTCCGTTTGGCACGTACAACGTTACCAACACCGGCCACATCACCACCCGTCGAGTGACCCAGTGGATCACCGAACATTTGCTGCCTGATAAGAAGGATGACTTTTTTGCAAGCGAAGAAAAGTTCATGCAGATCGCCGCGAAGACGCCCCGATCCAACTGCGTCATGGATAACTCCAAACTCCTCGCCGCTGGCATCGAAATGTCAACGGTGGAAAACGCAGTGATCGATAGTCGAAAGAGTTGGATATCGTGACACCCTCCGAAAAACAATTCATCAATGCTTGGCGGTACGCCGGACCCGAACTCGAGAATCGAAAGCAGCAGAAGCTGCGTGAGCTCGATCCGAATGCTGGTCTTCGCGGGCTTGGTGCCGGTAACTATCGCCCACTACCGATGCACGGCATGGCGATCATGCAGTCCTGGTTCATGCGTTTCCGCGTCAAGCAAATGATGGCGAATCATCAACCTCCAGAAATGACCGATGACCAACGTTAGCCAAATTCTGCCACCCAGTCTGTGGGAATCGGCCGTCGCTCTGCAAGCCTATTTGGATAGCAATCAATTCAAATTCTGCTTCATTGGTGGAATTGCCGTGCAACGTTGGGGCGAACCGAGAGTCACCGAAGATATCGACCTAACCGTGCTCGCCGAGTTCGGCGCCGAGCGTAGCATCATCGAACCGCTCCTGAACCGCTATCAATCTCGTCATCCCGATCCCCTTTCATTCGCGACCCAAGCCCGAATCCTTCTGCTCTCCGATGCGCTGGGCAATGACATTGACCTTTCGATTGGTGGCCTCCCTTTTGAACATCGCGTTCACGCGAGATCGTCTGTATGGGGAGTCCCCACGACCGGATCGATTCGAACCTGCGGGGCCGAAGATCTTGTCACTCTCAAAGCTTTTGCCTCGCGGCCGCAAGATTGGATCGATGTCGAGAAAATCATCATCCGTCAAAACGATAGACTGGATCGACGTCTCATTCTCGAAGAACTCACGGTTCTCGCCGACCTGAAGGAAGAGCCCGAGATTGTGGATTACGTCAATCAACTCTTCGCCAAGCACATCTCCTGACAACTAGCCATTAGCCATTAGCTCTTAGCTCTTAGCTCTCCCACGCTTCCGCCCGGGCTCGCCCTGGCGGAGTCACAACTGACACCCACCAACCACGCCTCCCCACCCCTCCCGTAGCCGGAGTCGCCAAGACTTCGGAGATCCGCTAGCAGCTAGCGATCAGCCATTAGCGATTAGCTCCCCCCACCGCTTCCGCACAAGCTCACTCCACCCTTTCGCGTACTTCGCCCCTTACGTGGTCAAAAACGTACCCCACCGCCTCACCCTCCCCCCGGGAGGGTCGATCAACGCGAGACGAAGGTCCCCCTCACCTGCCACCACCACCTCCGATTGCGCAGGCTGCGCAACCTATCCCACATCCCCCCGAGAAAGCCCCTTTTTCGTCCATCTCCGTCATTGCAAAATCGCTCCCTGCGAACGATGCTTTTTTGCAAACAGGCGGAACCTTTTCCCTTGCCCTCAAACGCAAGCCATTTCGCCCAATCGCACCCCGCAGTAGTGGGTGCCGCAGGAGCGAAATCAAACGCTCGGTGTGTCACCCAAGCGGA
>JBICHZ010000089.1:0-5939 GCA_043101355.1 Rhodopirellula sp. JB044 | reverse complement strand
AGAAACACACCCGCCAACGCTACGTCTGCCGCGACATCTGCAGCCAAGTCAGTGACGGCGACCAACGGATCATGGGCGTGATGATCGAGAGCAACCTGGTCGAAGGAAACCAAAGCCTCGGCAAAGGCGAATTGGTCCGCGGCAAGAGCATCACCGACGCGTGCATCGGATGGGACGAAACGCAGTTGATCCTGCAAGACCTCAGCGACGCCGTGGTGGCCCGCCGCAACGCGTGATCGGCCCCGGACCCGGACCCGGCCGCGTCAATTCCCCGCGACCGGATTGGGATGAGGCCGCCTTGGAATATTTGACCTGATCGGTCACGATATCCGCACTCTGGCCCAGGCAACCGAGCCCTTCGACGGGCAACCGAGCCTCGACCTAACCGTTTCCGTGGTGATTTCCGGAGAGATCTCTTGAGTATCGCATTGACGTGGCTGTCCCACGCTACTTGGCTAATCGAAGTCGACTCCCATCGTATCCTTCTTGACCCGTTTTTGAGCGACAATCCGGCTGCGGAAACGACGGCCGACTCACTCGATTCGATCTCGCACGTATTGGTCTCGCACGGCCACGCCGATCACATTTCGGACGTCGAATCGATCGCCCGGCGAAACCAATGCCCGATCATCTCGAACTTTGAAATCGCTCAGTGGTTCGGCGCGAAAGGGTTCGGCCAAGACGGCCTACCGGAACCGATCGGCATGAACACCGGCGGCCAGTTGGAACTGCCCTTCGGCCGTTTGAAAATGGTCCCGGCGTTGCACTCGAGCAGCTTCCCCGACGGGGGCTACGCCGGCAATCCGGTCGGTTTTGTCTTGTCGGCGGGCAAACAAAGCGTCTACTTCGCGTGCGACACGGCGTACTTCAGCGACATGCGTTACTACGCCCACGGCGTCGACGTCGCGGTGTTGCCGATCGGCGACCTTTACACAATGGGGATCGAAGATTCCGTCGAAGCGATCCGCACGATCGAACCTCGCATCGCGATGCCGACTCATTACGGGACGTGGCCACCGATCGAACAAAATCCGAACTCATGGGCCCGCAAGGTGAGAGAGCACACGGCGACAAAACCTGTTGTCCTCGGAATCGGGGAACGGTACGAGGTTTAGGATTCCCCGAATCCACTACCCGTAGCCGGATTCGCCAGAATTCGGACCTCCCCGCCGGGAATCAACTAACAAAGAAACGCCCGGCTCGTGAGCCCATCCTCAGCGAGTCAAATTGCCGGCGAGCTCGGTAGATACCTGGCCGGTTTGTTTGATTCACTGAAGTCTTGTCGGCTCCGACTACGTGCCTGCCCAACCACACACTCCTCTTTCCGTCTTCAACCGCCTTGCAATACCGTCCCGCGCTCGCAGCGATGAAACCGTATGCCCCCGGTGAGCAACCACCGCCGGGCAAATTCATCAAACTCAACACGAACGAGAACCCGTATCCGCCGCCACCGGAAGTCGTTTCGGCGATCACCGCCGCCGCGTCCGGGCCGCTGAACCGGTACCCCGACCCGATGGCGACGAGCTTTCGACGTGCCGCGGCCGAGGCACTCGGTTTGCCCGGCCCCGAATGGGTTCTCGCGGGCAACGGCAGCGACGAGATCCTGACAATTCTCGTTCGCGGATTCGTCGGCGAAGGTCAATCGTTGCGGTTGCCTTACCCGAGTTACATCCTGTACCGCACCCTCGCGGACATTCAAGGCGCGTCGTGGGAGCAGGTTCCGTTTGAAGACGACTGGCAGTTGCCGGCGGCGTTCGGCCAATCACGCGATGACCTGCGGTTGGTATTGCTGCCCAACCCGAACAGCCCGAGCGGCACGATCGTTCCGAGCCAACAAATCAAGCAAGTCGCCGGCTCGCTCGATTGCCCTCTCGTGGTCGACGAAGCCTACGTGGACTTCGCCGACGAAAATTGTTTGGACTTGGTCGCCTAAAACGAAAACGTCCTGGTGACTCGAACGCTCAGCAAGTCCTACGGGCTGGCGGGAATGCGTTTCGGTTTCTTGGTCGCCCAGCCTCATGTGGTTGCGGAGTTGGCGAAGATTAAAGACAGCTATAACTGTGACATGATTTCGATCGCCGCCGCGACCGCCGCCATGCACAGCCAGAAATGGCTGGCGGAAAAAGTAGCCGCGATGAACCAAACGCGAGAGCGAATGGCGGGCGAACTGAACAAGATGGGATTCGATGTCGTCCCCTCCCACGCAAACTTCGTCTGGTGCACGCACCCAACCGGCCAGCACAAAGCGATCTACGAATATTTGAAAGCGAGTCAAATCTTGATCCGCTACATGGAGTTCCCCGAATGGGGCGACGGCCTGCGGATCAGCGTCGGAACCGACGAACAGATCGACGCGTGCCTGTTGATGATCCAACGTTTCTTGGATCAATCCAAATAGTGTTGATGTCATGCAGAGCATGACCTTCCGACTACCGCCTTCCGACTTCCGCCGGACTCGCCCCGTGAGCCGATGTGCGTAAGCGGTCGGGTGTTCAGCGTGTTCGGCCACGACAACCGCCCGACGTCCCAACCCGAGGCCTAACGGCCGTTCGGCTCACGTGTGCAGCTTGGGCCCTCCGCCACTGGCACCACACCGACCGCTTTCTGATCGGTTATTCTGTGGGCTCGAACTCCTTCCGGATCGCCCCGCCTTCTTCCGCCTGCCCCAAACGGCCCGCCATGAGCAAATGTTTTGTTTTGGTCGCAATCGTTGCGTCTGTCCTGCTTTCCTTTTCGCCCACCTTTGCGTCAGATTCCTGGCCTCAATTCCGTGGCCCGCGTGGGGATGGGATCGCGATCGAGCAATCGCCGCCCGTTGAGTTCGGCGAAGATCAAAACGTGACCTGGAAGACAGATCTGCCCGGCAAAGCGTGGTCGTCGCCGGTGATATCCGACGATGTGATTTGGTTGACCACCGCGATCGAGAGAATACCGACCGAGGAGGAACGCGAAGCTCTCCTGAAGAACACGAAAAACGACGCGCAAAAGTTCAATACGCTGGCCATCGCAAAAGCGATCGAACTGAAACTTCTGAAAGTCGACCTCGAGAGCGGCCGGCTTTTGCAGACCGTTGATTTAGTGACGGTCGACACACCCGATGCGATCCATGCGACGAACTCCTACGCGTCTCCGACACCGTTTCTCGACGACGATCATGTTTATTGTCACTTTGGAACGTTTGGGACGTTCTGTGTGGCGCGTTCCTCCGGCGCAGTCGTTTGGAAGCGCACATTGCCGCTCGAACACGGTGTCGGACCGGGCAGTTCGCCGATCGTTCACGACGGACGTTTGATCTTGATTCAAGACGGAATGGACCGCCAGTACGTGACCGCGCTCGACGCCGCGACGGGGGAAACGTTGTGGGCCACCGATCGTCCGCCGATGGAAGCCCCTTCGGGCGATCAGAAAAAAGCCTATTGCACGCCTGTGGTCGTCACCGATTCCAACGGTCGTGAGCAAGTGCTGTGCATGGGATCGCAGTGGATGGTGTCTTACAACGCAGCCACCGGCGAGGAGTTTTGGCGGGTCTTTCACGGCAAAGGATTTTCGGTGGTGCCGCGACCGGTGATACTCGGAGACGTCGTCTTCTTCGCGACCGGATTTGCCAGCCGCGAGTTCTGGGCGGTTCGTATCGATGGCGTCGGGGACGTGTCATCGACTCACGTGCAATGGACGGCAGACAAAGGTGCCCCGACGAAATCGTCGCCCCTGCTGCATGACGGATTGATCTATCTCGTCGATGACAACGGGGTTGCCTCGTGTTTCGATCCGGAGACCGGTGATCTGGTTTGGAAGAAACGCCTCGGCGGCAAGTTCTCATCCTCTCCGCTGCTCGCCGGCGGGCACTTGTACTTCGGAAACCATGACGGTGAAGTGTTTGTCTTGACAACCGGCGAAGATGCCGAAGTCATTCAAACCAATCAACTCAACGGGCAAATCATGGCCTCGCCCGCAGCGATCGAGAACGCATTGATCGTACGCACCGACTCGGCTCTTTATCGATTTGAGTAGTCCGGTACGATACCTGCACGCAACGCCCGGCTAAAAACACCATTCGCCCAAAAACGCCATTCGCCCGCTCACACGCTTCGCCGGATTGGACGAACGTTATCGAAGGCCCGCAGGAAAACCTTTCGCAAATGAATGTGGCATCGCCAGTCAACGAGGAAACACCTGACCTCGAACCAACGCAGCGAGAGACGCCGCACTCGTTGATTGAGATCGGGGTGATCGTGGCCGGGCCACTGGACATGGTCGATGCGCTCGCGGTGCGGATGGCGGTCGAGCAAACCGACCAGCGTTTGACTGAGCTGTTCGACGGATTCCGGTTCCACTTTTTCGAAATCAAACGCCCCGAGATGACCGGCACGAGCACGACCGGCAACGGGCGAATCGAACCGAGCGTGTTGTTGCAGCAAGCGGTCGAGGAGCGGGATTCACGGCATTGGGATTTCGCGTTTGTTTTGACCGCGTCGGAATTGGTCGGGAACTACTCCCCATTTTGCTTCGCGGCGATCAGTCGTCCGCTCGACGCGGCGGTGTTGTCGATGTCCTTGATCGACCCGTTGGCGCTCGGCGTGGAGGCGAACCGGAACGAACGTGTTCAACGAATCGCGAGGCGATTGAGTCGGTTGATGTTGCACAGTATCGGGCACTTGTGCGGCCTTTCCAAAAGTGATCACCCCAATGATTTGTTGTATCACCCACACAACGCACAAGCTCTGGACCTGATGGCCGGCATGGATGCGGACAGCATCGATCGCCAACGGCGTGCTCTCAGTGAGATCGCTGACCAACGACTCGAAGAAGGCGCGGGGCGTTTGCTCGTCAAACCGATCTTTACGATTCAGGCGGCGTGGATTAACCGAACGGAAATCTTCCAGGCCATCTGGGCCGCCCGTCCATGGGAGTTTCCCAAACGACTGAGTCGCTTGACGATCGCCGCATTCTCAACGCTCGCGATTTTGTTCATGACGGCGGAGGCGTGGGATTTAGCGCTCGCGCAGAGTGTCGCACGATTGGGAGCATTGTTCATCATGACGATGCTCGCGACGACGTTCTACGTGGTACTGCGTCAACAATTATTGGTGCGTCGCGGCACGCGACGAACCGAGCAATCGGTGGTAACGTCGGCGTCGGCACTGGGCATTGTGTTTGTGGGAATGGCCACGACGTGGACGGCGCTGTTCAGCGTGGGAATCTTGCTCGCCTATTTTCTTTTTCCTGGCCCCTTAATCGCGGGCTGGGCGTCGTCGACCACCCCAAACGTGAGCGAGTTGGTGTGGACGGACCGACCGCAAATGGCCATTTTCGCCGCCTCGCTCGGTTTGTTAATCGGCGCCCTCGGTGCCAGTTTTGAATCACAGCATTACTTCCGCCACATCATTTTTGTCGACGAAGAAATTTGATCCCCCGCTCAAAGGTTCCCGTGAGCCGAAGTGCGTAGGCACTCGGGTGTTGGGCGTATTCGGCCACGACAACCGCTCGACGTTTTCACCCGAGACCTTACGGCCATTCGGCTCACGCAAGTCGCTCGGGTTTTCCCAAACCGAGTTCCCTGTAGGCCGGATCAAGCGAAGCGCCGCTCCGGCACGCAGGGTGCGTCGTTGCATGTGTTCGCGAAGCGAAACTCACCAAGCGTTTCGCGAGGACTCGTGGATCACCTATAGCCTTGCCGACTTTCGCGACAGCTTTGTTCTCTCTTTCTTGACGCGAGGTGCTTTTGACATTTTTCATTTTTTTCGACGCGTTTGATGCAACACACCGTGCGATTATTGATCGGTACTTGTACTGATTTTGCAGGTAACGGCGTCGCAAAGCATCGTGATCCAATCGAGCGATTCGTCGCCACGGCGTCGCAACCAATGTGAGTGGCTAGTCTTGCGCGTAGTCTATAGCCAATAGCGGGTTTATCTGCCGTGGTGGTGTGCCTGTCCCTT
>JBICHZ010000088.1:0-9524 GCA_043101355.1 Rhodopirellula sp. JB044 | reverse complement strand
CATCGAACGGTTCTTCTGGCCCATCAAACGTCCGCTCGGGCAAGGGGCACTCTTCTGGTGGCATCTGGACTCGCAGCCGGCGAGTAATGAAAAGATCAGGAAAATTTCCAAATTTCCTCCGAAACCATTGCGGGGCCGGTGTACTTAATCCCATTAGAAGTGGAACAACGTGCATCAAGCGTGCCTTGATCAGAGTTGCCTTATCAACCACTCCCGGCACCACCGTCGAACTCTCGACGTCAGCATTCACTGGTGCTGTCTTTTCGCAAACAGCTCTCGGGGAGAGTCTTATGAAAAAAATGCGCAAATACGGTTTTACATTGGTAGAACTCCTGGTGGTCATTGCCATCATCGGCGTCCTTGTAGGTTTGTTACTACCTGCCGTGCAAGCGGCTCGAGAAGCAGCTCGACGAATGAGCTGCAGCAACAACTTCAAGCAAATCGGGCTGGCAGTTCACAACTACCACTCCGCTTTCAAATTGATCCCGCCGTACATGACGGGCACAATCGACAACGGCGGCAACCCTCGTACAGCTCCGATGGCGAATAACCTGCTAAGCCTCAGTCACTTGCCTGGCCTGACGCCATTCTTCGAGCAGCAAGCGATCTGGGAACAAATCTCGAACCCCTTTCAGACCTCCGGCGGAGGAATCATCCAACCGTTCGGACCGTACCCGGATTTGAGCCTCTCCGATCAAGCGAGCATTGGCGGCTACGATCCATGGATGACGAACATCCCGACGCTGCGTTGTCCGAGCGATCCAGGACAGGGCCTCCCTGCTCAAGGACGCACCAACTACGCCGCTAGCCTCGGGGACTCCTTTCTCCGGTCCGACGGCAGCTTCTACGATCGACAGGGCAACGTCGCCAAAAAAAGTGGAGTTGAACGCGTCGACTGGTTGACTGCCGCACGATCCGCTCAACGCGGCTTCTTCGTTCCGCGAATTAAAGGCATGGCCTTCCGCGATGCGTTGGACGGACTGTCGAACACCATCTGCATGGGTGAGATCATTACCGACCTTGGCGACAACGACATCCGTTCACAGGCCGCAGGAGACTCCGCAGGCCCTGCATCGCGACGCAGCGGTGCGAACATGCTTAACGGCGGACACGTTAAATGCAAAGCGATTATCGATCCCGAGCGCCCACAATTCTGGAACTTCTCGCTTGCCAGTGGTTCCGTTAATAGCCTCGCTGGAGCAGAGAACGGTCGGGGTGCCAAATGGGCGATGGCCCATGGTTTGTACACAGCTTTCCAAACCATCTTCCCGCCCAACAGCGAAATCTGCCTCTCCCGCGACCGTAGCGGGAGTGGATTGCTCCCCGCTGCAAGCCGTCACCAAGGCGGTTGCCACGTCCTAATGGGCGACGGTGCGGTCAAGTTCATCACCGATTCGATCGATGCGGGCAGTTCACAAGATCCATCCGCCCGAGTTGTTGGCAACGGCACACCGAACGGTGCCGAAAGCCCATTCGGCCTGTGGGGAGCCTTGGGAACTCGTGCCAGTCGAGAAGTTATCGAAGAAGAATTCTAAGCCTCTCCGGCGGACAGCGGATTGCCGACTAGCAGCCGCGGACCTATTCCGGTGGTATCCTCAATACATAGTAGGATGCCACCGGCAGACCCATCATCCCAATTGAATCGCCCGCAAGGCAGACGATTCACGCCCCCCCCCATGAAAGGAATGAATAAACATGTCACGTTTTTCAATCGCATTCGTTGCAGCTGTTTGCGTGACGAGCGCGAGCATCGTCGGCTGCGGAGACGGCGGCCCAACCGCTCCCACGGGAGATGAAATCCAGAACTTCGTTGATGAGAATCCTGACATCGTCGCCGAAACCGAGCGGTTTGAGGCAGACCCCTTTGACGAATCAACAGAGTAAGAACGATTCATCTACCGACTCGTTCTTCTCGCGTGAAAATGCAACCGGGACAAGCTATTTCGCTTGCGCCCGGTTTTTTTGTTTCCTGATACCCCTTGCCCAACAAACCGCGTGCAAAACCACCGGCGACTGTACAGACTGATTCTGAATCGCTCGGCATTTGATCTGATTTCATAAACGATTACGAAATAACTTCTTAACTTCGCCGCATTTGGCTTACCAATCAGGCGAAAACTCTGTTCACATCAACGCGACCATATCCAGATTCAGCAATCCGTCGATTGCTAAGATATGCTTGATTTCGGACATAGAACCTACCTGCCTCCCCCCCTCCGCGACAAACCACTAGATCCTATCCGAAAAGTCATTAGCCGCTCGGCGTTGGCCGCGTTCGTTCTGCACGACCGTCGCCTACACCCGAGGGCGAATCGGATCGCCGAGAACCTTGGATAGGTGCTTTGCCGACAATCATCGCTACGAGCGCGCGATCGCATCCGCGGCACACATCAATCGGCTGAAGAATCTCGAATAGATTTATAGCAAAAACGCATTCCAATACGTGAAACGCAATACCCGCTGCGAACCAATGAAACTTTGCTTAATTCCCCTGCTCGTCCTTTGCTCGGTCGGATCTGTTCTCGCCGGAGAAGCATCGTCACCGTCAGGAAAGCGAGATGGATTTGTTCACCCAGGACTCCTGCACAGCAATACCGATCTAGAATTCATTCGCCAGAAACTGCAGGCCGGCGAAGAACCTTGGGTGACGGCTTGGAAGGACCTCCGATCACCGCAATCTTCGAGGTCTCGATCTCGCAATGGACGAAACCGACACCTCGAATCACGATCGAAGCCCGACTCGAATCGTGATCGAAGGCGACGTCGCCCAGTCACGGTCTCGTCTCTCGATCACATCCCACAACCTCGCGCGAACGTGGTCCGCGGTCCCAGCAACAACCCCAACATCGGCAGCTCCGATTTTTCAACCGATTCGACGGCGGCTTATTCTCACGCGTTGCAGTGGTGCCTGACCGGCGAAACCGCTCACGCGAAAAAATCCATTGAGATCATTAACGCTTGGTCAGGAACCCTCGAGACCGTTTCAGGACATGACGCGAGACTTCTGGTGGGTATGGCCGGAATGGGGTTCTGCAATGCGGCCGAGCTTTTGAAATACTCGCACGCCGCTTGGCGAGAACAAGACCAGGAACAGTTCGAACACATGCTCCGCGAAGTGTTCTACCCCGTGATCAAAGATTTCTACCCATCCGCGAACGGAAACTGGGACGCGTCGATGATCCAAACCATGCTGGCCATGGGAGTCTACCTCGACGACCACGCCATGTTTGACCGCGCGGTGACCTACTACCTCGAAGGAGAAGGCAACGGGGCAATCGACAACTACATCAACGAATTTGGTGAGTGCCAAGAGAGCGGACGTGACCAAGCCCACACTCAAATGGGACTCGGGTTCCTTGCCAACGCATGCGAAATTGCGTGGAAACAAGGGGTCGATCTTTACGGTGCCGCTGACAACCGCCTAGCAATCGGATTCGAATACACCGCCAAGTTCAACCTCGGCAACGAAGTCCGTTACGAACCGTACACGAGCTTCGAGCGCCGCTACCACTACCCGAAGATCTCGAACGATTCCCGTGGTCGGTTCGCGCCAATCTACGAGCGTGTCGTCCATCACTATCACGAACGAGTCGGCCTCGACATGCCGTTCAGCAGACAAGTCACCGACTCTCAACGCCCCGAAGGGTTCTCAACGACCTATATCCCCTGGGGAACACTCACCTCCTATGGTCCGCCGCGATAGGCCATCTACTATCGCTTGCGTTCGGCATCCGAACGCATGCACGTGACGAGAACCTAACGTCCTCATCGCCCGCCGGATCGCGGCTCCGACGGAGCCGCACGTGGCTGAACTCCGTCAAACAAATCCAAACGCAATCGCCCGCTCATTCCGCGAGACGCGAGAATTGCAGGATGTCGTTGCCGTCACCATCGGTGAGATATAACAATCCATCCGAATCGATTCGGTATCCGGTGACCAGCGACAGTGCCTCTGTAAAACGAGACTCTTGGTTCATCATCGCGGGTGGTCCTGCACGTCGCGTTGAAATCAAAGGACCGAACGTGATCGCATTCCCGTCGATGGTTGCCTGACCTCGATAACGATTCACCGCGGTGCTGCCACTGACCGAACCGTCCGCCGCGACCTCGAGAGTCGTCTGAGCGCGATCAATCACGCCGTCTCCCATGATGTCTTCGGCCAACCAATTCCCAAAGAATGTCTGCGGTTTGCTCGAAGACTCTCGCTCAGACAGATCGAACCACATTCGATTCCAATCGCGTTTCATGTCGACAACCGTCCAACCGTGTTGGGGCGCGACTTCCAGCGCCGTGGTCAATTTGCCTGACGCCGGAGGCTTCGCATCGTATGCGTACTCCCGCTCGGCATCGGTGTGATGGACGATCAAACCAAAACTAGGTTTCGGGTTGCCAATTGTCGTGTACTCGAGCATAGCCTGATCCCCGTCGCTGTTGCCAAAACAAGCAATCGGTCGGCGACCGATGAATTGGTGGATCCCGACCGGTTTCCCTTCCTTATCATCAACAAAAAGGTTGTCCATCGTTTTAATAAGCAACGGGACACCATCGCGAACCTCGAAACGAGGTTGCGCCATCGATCCCACAACATTTTGCGGAACGATTCCATAAACATGCTCTGACCAGACTCGCATAAAATCTGCTCCACCGCCGGAAACGATGAAACACTCGAATTGATTTTCCCGCAGATAATCGAGAAGCTCCTGCATCGGCTGATAGGTCAGTTCCAGATAGCGACGTTGAAAGCGAGGGTGCAACGCCGTCTCCGTCCATTGATTTACCCGCTCGCGAAATTCATCCGTTGTTATTCCTGCATGCGTGAGCCCGAGCACTTGGATCAGTCCATCATGGTGCTTGCCTTTGAGCAGTTCATCGATCCGCCCCGCTAGCGCCGCCTGCACCATTGGTTCCGCAGCAAATTTAGGTTCATTTGGTGCACGCCGTTTGACCTCATCGAAGGCGAAGGCAGCCTGAAACGGCAGCGGAGCCTCACACCACAACGTCCCATCGTTATCAAACACCGCAATTCGTTCACTCGGTTCGACGTAGTCGGGTGAACCTTTGTCTGACACCTTTTTAACGAACGCGACAATCGATTCCTTAACATCACCTTCATTCCATGACGGCAATGGGTCCGATGCCCTCGTCATCGTCGCATTGATCAACAACAGGAATGCCCACGTGGACATACCCCAAACGTTCAATCGCTTCTTCACTGCTTGACTCCATGATCGCGGAAAGGCTGCAACAAAACGACAGGATAAGCGTTGAGCACGCCGCAACAAAGAGACCTCAACTGATTCTTCATTCACGGACCGGCCTGTCACATTCTCCCATTTCGGAACGTCATCCCGAAGCACCCCAAACGCAATGAATCTGCGAAATCTCATCGGAAAGGGAACCAGGCCCGGATCGAGAAGTCGCAGCGACGGTCACCGAGCCACCTTTTGCCTACCGTCAATATGGCCCGTCCGTTCCAAACATCTCACTCTTCGACGGACGTGGGCGTTTTCGCACCGTGTGGTCAGGCTCTCCCGTGACCCGATCAAACTCGTCCGGAGTACGCCTGCTCGGCAAGAAGTCACCGGTCTGATCACTCCAGTTTCGAAGCGCATCGCTCAACCTCGACCGCACCGAGGCGTATGCGGGGTCATCCGCCCGATTGAGCAGTTCCGCCGGGTCGCGTTGCAGGTCATACAGTTCCCACTTGGCACGAGGCACACGGAAACAGGCTTGCTGTGCTTCGTTCAAACCACCGACCTTGTGCAAACGAAGCATCTCTTGCCAAGTCAACCCGCGCCCCGCATCGGCCGATGGTGTTGAAGGCAAATCAACGTAGTCGTTTCGGATCAGTTTGAACCGTCCATCAAGCACGCATCGGGCATGGTCCTCATAGTCGTGCCAATGATCTTCCGCGAACGCGTACTCTCGATGTGACAACGTGGGATCTTTCAGCATGCTGGCAAAGCTGACTCCATCGTTCGGCAGCGAATCGGGGTCCCCTCCCGCAATTTCCAAAAAGGTGCTCGCGATATCAACGGAACTGACCAGTGCATTGGTCGACTGCCTGGGACGAACATGTCGCGGCCAACGCACGATCCACGGGGTGCGAATTCCACCGTCATACAACGTCGTTTTGTCACGCGGAAAAGGACGCCCGTTATCACTAATAAACAGAACCAACGTATTGTCCGCGACGTTCTCCTCGTCGAGTTTGGCCATCACCTCTCCAACATACGAATCGAGCCGACCGATCTCGTCGTAATACAAACGCAGGTCTTCACGCACATCAGGCGTATCTGGCAAATATGGAGGCACGATGACGTCGCTTCGGCGGTGAGGCGGCTCCAACGCACCGGCGGTGTATTCACGGTGCGGGTCGAGTGCGGCTAGCCACAGGAAGAATGGCTGATCTCGCTTTCGATCATCGAGTGCACGCGTCCAATCCTCACACCCACTCGGTTGTTTGGCAAGCATTTTTGCGGGCTCGCCATTTTTGCCTGACGGAAGAACAAATCCAGCGGTCGACGCCTCATAGACCCTATCGAAATGATCGCGTACGGCATCTCCCATATGCCATTTACCCGCCGCAGCCGTGTAATACCCGAGCCGGCCGAGTTGCTCGGCGATTGTCGAGACCCCGCTCGGAATCGGCCAGTGAAGCTGCTCCGCCCCCGTGTTGTGCGGGTACCTTCCGGTAATCAAACTCGCACGCGATGGGCTGCACGAATTCGTCGTCAGATACGCGTGACGAAATAACAATCCCTCATTCGCCAACTGGTCAATATGCGGCGTCCGAATCGCGGGATGACCGTACGCACCACAATCATCCCAATTCATGTCATCAGCAATCATCAAAACGATATTGGGTCGATCCGATTTCGACGAGGATTCACCTGCCCACGCGTCTTCAGCAACCACCATCACCAACAACATGGACAACACCCGCCACGCGGTCCCGGGCATTCGCAGAGCAAGTAAATCAGAAATCATTTCAAACGAGCCTTGAACAGGTTAATCAAACGGAACAGATAAAACAGGAACAAACGCTACCGTGGCGTGGCGTCCGCGACCGGAGAAAACAGCCTTCGAATCGCTGGCAACGAAACCGCATGTCGCACCACGAGTTCGAAACCGTCCGATTCCAATTCAGAGGTCGCGTCCCAGAGTAACTCATCCAAGAAATCCGTTTGTTCCACATCCGACTCGCCCGACTTTTCTTCATCGACCGCTTCCGCGAGACCATGCCCGAGCAACGCTAGCGACGGCCCATCGCCCAGCATCACAATCGAGACGAGCCCCACGAGTTCATGGCTTTGATTGAAGATTCCACAACCGCTGCCTCCCGGACCAAATGGCAGCGACACCTCCATCCACTGTTTTCCTTCGATCACCGGGTTGCGCATCAGATACCCTCGATCGTAGGTGTAGAATCGATTTTCCGTATGGTGCATCATCACGAGGTCGTCTCCAATCTCTGGCGATGTGGATGCCACCTCAACAGTCGGCATGTCGGTCCCATCGATTCGAATTAAGGCAACGTCAGCAAGCCGATCTCCGGCGATGAAGTCCACGACTCGGTAGCTTTTGCCGTCGCTCGTCAGCGCGGTCATCCCAGACGAAAACGCCTCGGCGACATGAAAGTTAGTTAACACCAGTCCGTCCGATCGAACCAAAACACCGCCACTGGTGAAATAGTCATCCCCTTCGCCTCCGGCGAGCACCACCGTCGCCTTAACGAGATCCTCCACGACGGTCTTTCGCCCGACGGTTTTGGGCAAACTCAGCCGACTGGTCATCGGCACGCTTTCGATCTGAAAACCTTCAGGACGAGGATGCTGTTCGAGGTTGTCGAAGTGGCGATGAAAAACCGCCCCGTCGACTTTCGAATCATCAATGCCGCTCGCTACGGAGGAAAACAACGGATACCCGGGACCGGGATCCTCTGGAGTCGTATCCAATTCGGCATCGATCTGCTCGAGCAAATCTTTGAAAGCAACTAACTCATCACCATCGAGTTTATCATCGCCATCGTGATTGAGAGCTGCGAATATTTTCCCCGCGGGCAACTGATAGTCAGGATAGTATTCCCCAAGAAACTGCTTCAGTTCCCGTCTTTCGAGAGGGCCCGTTGCATTCTCTAGAGACGATAAAATGCGAGGACCATCCGACAAGCACCTGCTGGCAAAAAGCGAGACTGCCAACAGCGCAGCCAACCCCAAATCAGTCAGTTTCATCACGTTCCCGTAAATGTCAGAAGCCGGTCGCTGGCGATTCCGAGCCGACTGGCGTCAAAAGAACTCACCACCGCACATCAAGAAAAGACGACGTCGTGACACCGAATTGTTCAACAAGAACAGCCGGTCGTCCATCGCCTCTTCGCGTCGACGCAGTATACACGCCGTCACCAAATACACACCGTCACCGCGTGCGCATCCCACCTCGCGACCTCAGACAGTGCATGAATTGCGTGTGGCAATCGGCCTCCACGACGTGCCTACTTGCGGCGTTTCTTCCCGGCGACCAGTACAGGACGTTTCATATCCGAATCGACGGATCGGAATACCCATGGCTCCCATTTCTCTCGGGCTGCCTTCCACTCGCTCAAGGTTCTCGTTGGAAACCAGGCGGGCCAACCAACCACGTTAAAGTCATACTCCCTACCATGCGAGGCAACCCACTCGTCGACGGTCGTCGTCGGCAATTCCGCGGGAAAAACGTTCGCCGCACGAAACGTTTCACTGACGCCTTCGTCCTCGATCACCTCTTCACGCCACTTCTGTAATTGAGCCAACATCGTCTCTTTCACCTCCAAATAGGCAGGATCATCGGCGACGTTGTTCACTTCATGAGGATCACTTCGAAGATCGAACAACTCGACCGGTGGTTTCGAAGCACTGAAAAACTTCGCCTGCTGTGGCGTCAGTTTCCCTGTCATGTGAAGTACATTCATTTCCGCCAAGACGGGGTAAGCCCCTTCTTTGTAACGGTTGTACTGACACCAGGGCCGTTCCGGCATGAGGTTGAGAATCAGCTTGAAATCTTTCGACCGGATGGCACGCATCGCATCATGCGTTTCGTCCATCTTATCTCGGGCGGCAAAGACATACTCTCGTTTCGCAGCCTCACCACCGAGCAGACTGACTCCGTGCAGAGGCACCGGCGGAGTGACGCCGGCGACTTCCAACACCGTCGCGCAAATGTCAATTGACATCACAAGCGAATCGTCGACCTGTCCCGGTTCGATCCGAGCCGGCCAACGCATGATCATCGGGATGCGAATGCCGCCGTCATAGAGAAACTGTTTGCCGCGAATGTGGCAACGACCGTGGTCACCGATGAAAAACACCAACGTGTTTTCGGCGAGCCCTTCGTCGTCGAGTCGCTGCAATAACGCACCCACCTCGCGGTCAACCAATTGCATCTGCTCGAGCCCGTTGGCCCAGTCACGTCGGACGAAAGGTGTATCGGGGTAGTAAGGAGGCAACTCCACGTCATCAATTCCGATGGGGCGTTGCGGATCGCGT
>JBICHZ010000087.1:0-53476 GCA_043101355.1 Rhodopirellula sp. JB044 | reverse complement strand
GGGGTCGAAATTTCGGACGCCCAGTGGGCTGGCGAAGGGCTGCACCGGGCCGCCGGGGTCGGACGCCTGGGGGTCGAAATGCTTCGCCGAGGGGAAACCACGCCCGCGATGGATTTGGTGCCCGATTACCTCCGACCGAGTGCGGCAGAAGAAAAGGCCGGCGGCGCGATTGGTTAGTTCGACACCAGTCCGCCGAAGCGTCGGGTTCGTTCGCCGAAGTCCGTCAATGCTTGTTGAAAGTCTTCGTCTTCGAATTCCGGCCAGCACTTTTGGGTGAACCAAAACTCCGCATAGCTCACCTGCCAGAGCAGGAAGTTACTGATCCGCATGTCGCCACCGGTTCGGATCATCAGGTCGACCTCGGCGAGACCTTGTGTGTCGAGGTTCTCGGCGAACAACTTTTCGTCGATGGAATCCGGCGGCAGGCCCTCTTCTAAGGCTTTGGTTACCAAACGCCGTGTCGCTCGAGCGATCTCGTCTCGACCGCCGTAGTCGACCGCCAGGACGAGTTCGGTACCCGTGTTATCGCGACAGAGTTTCTGTGTCCGTTCGACTTCGCGGAGGACTTTCTCGTCGAGTCGATCGACGCGGCCGATGAAACGCAGGCGAAGGTTTTGTTCGAGCAGGGTGCGACGTTCTTCGATCAGGTACTGACGCAGGAGGTGCATCAGGAAGTCGAGTTCGGTCTTGGGGCGTTTCCAGTTTTCGCTCGACAGGCAGTACAGCGTTAGCGCCTCCAGTTTTAACCGCGAGGCCATTTCGGTGGTTCTGCGAACCGTCGCTACGCCGCGGCGGTGTCCTTCGATACGTGGCAAACCTCGCCCCTGCGCCCACCGGCCGTTGCCGTCCATGATGATCGCGACGTGACGAGGGAGGTTGACCTCCGGCGTCGGGTCGCCAGCGGCAGGCGACGTCGAAGGCGTCTCCGGGTTCAATAGGTTGTCCGAGTTCGAAGGGCGTGAGGTTGACATGGAAACGGTCGAAAGGTCGGTGAGCGGGCAGGGGCGGGGTCAGTCCAACGGGGCTTCCCAAAGTCCGAGGGCAGGGTTTTGGACGTAGTAGAACTCGGTTCCGTCGATATCCTCATGAAAGCCGTCCTGTAACTTGTTGATGTCGTAGCGTTGCATCAGAGCATTCAGGTCGCCGGGGATGAACCCGACGGAACGGATTTCTTCGTCGCTCAATTTCCCGGCCGCGTAGACGACGTCGAAACGGTTCTCAGGCGATCCGTGCACGAGGTGTGCGGCGGCGGACGGGTCGGACGCGAGGTCTTCGTTTTCGGCAACCAACTGCATGACTTCTTTCTTGGTCCGGTATCCGTACTTGCGGATCAATTGATCGATCCGTTTGTCTTCGCCGAACTCCTCGACGGCCGGGCCAAGGACCGTCAGGCGGCCGCCCGTCGCGATCGCTTTGCGAGTGCGGTAAATCGCTTTATTGCCCAACCACGTGCTTTTGAACTCGCTCGGGTCGAGGTAGGCGACGACATGTTTGGGGGCTCGCGGCAGGTGCGTGATGTTGACTTGGCGTGATAACTCCGCAGCGGCGTAGAACGTTTCGTGATCGTCGCCGATGTATAAACCGCGAGTCAGCTTGGTGCCGTCCTTGAGCAGTTCAATCACGGTCAACGCGTACAGCAGCGGCATGTCCTGGCAGAAGTGATCCTGAGCGTAATTGAGGATCTGCCGCAGCGGTGTGTTGGCGACACCGAGAGTTTGGTCGATACCGACCATCGCGCTGAGGTAATGGCTTTCGTTGATACCCGACACGCCGCCGGTGCCGACGAAGACGTTTTTGTTGTAGTTGGCCATCCCGATGACTTCGTGTGGGACGACCTGGCCGATCGAAAAGATCAGATCGTGGTTACCGTCGCGGAGCATCTTGTTGACCTCGGCCGGCCAACTTTTTGTGTAGATGCCCTGCGTCGCTTCGGAAACGAAGTCAGCCGGGACTTCGCCGAGCTGCACCACGTCGTCACGCCACCGGTGAGCACGGAACAAATCGTGCGGGACGCCCGGGAACATGTGGTCCAACTGAGCGGGTGTCATCGGCGAGTGGGTTCCGAGCGCGGGCATGATGTCGGTCACGCGGTCGCCGAGCAATTCATGGGATAGCACCGTCAATTCACCGGCCCGGCTGAACAGACGCGTCTGATCGGGCGGCAGCAGAAGAACGTTCTTGGGCGGCGAAATCGCGTCAAACGTGGTTTGCAGAGCCGATCGCAGGTCTTCGGTGGTCAGCGAGGTGGTGGGCGAGCCGTTTGCGTAGTAGATGGTCATGGGGAAGGTCCGATTGCGTCGGGGGAGAGCGAAAACGTCGAAAACAGGAGGCTGAGGTTGGCCAGGCGGAGTTGCGGTAGCCTACTAGTTTGGGGGTCGGTAAGGCGTTATTATCTTACCTTAAGGGGTGCATAACGAGCATGTGTCATGGCCTTGTTCGTTGGTTACTGAACAGATCGGCACTCTGCTCGCAAGGCGGATTGGGGCTGTTCAGCAAGACTCGTCTCCATTTCAACCTGCTTGTTCTCACCAAAGGACGAACATCATGGCCAAGATCTTACTGGTAGAAGACAGTCCAACCCAGGCCGCCCAGATATCGATGTTGTTGGAGGCGGCCGAGCATGAGGTTGTTCACGCCAACAACGGGCAGTGTGGGATCGACGAGTTGCAACGGCAATCCATTGATATTGTCGTCACTGACTTGGAAATGCCCGAACTCAACGGGCTGCAGTTGGTTGAGAGGATGCGTGACGATTTTTCGCACATTCCTAGCATCCTCGTCACCGGGCACGGCAGCGAAGAGCTCGCGGCCGAGGCGTTGCAACTCGGTGCGGCGGGTTACGTTCCGAAAAACCGGATGAGCGAACTGCTCAACAACACGATCATCGACGTCCTCGGGGTGATCCGAACCGACGCGAGTTACGCGAAGCTCATTTCAACGTTGCAGAAAAACGTGTTCGTTTTTGATTTGCCGAACGATCCGTTGCTGATTTCACCTCTCGTCGGACTGTTGATGCAGGTGAGTTCTGGGATGGAGTTGTTGCCGAGTATTGACATGGTGCGTCTCGGGGTCGCCGTCGAGCATGCGTTGGCCAACGCGATGTTGCATGGCAATCTCGAATTGACGACGCAGCAGTGTCCGAGCCACCACGAGTTGGCCCGTGATGGTAAGTTTAGCGAAGCGATGCGGCAGCGCATCCAGCAGACTCCTTATTGCGATCGGACCGTTCGTGTCGAAGCGATCGCGGCGACCGAGGAAATCCGGATCATCGTGACCGACCAAGGCGCGGGGTTCGATACCTCGACGGTTCCCCAGAAAGGTCAGTTGGATCCCAAGGCGATGTCCGAGGACGAAAACGCACCGCGTGGTCAGGGGCTGGTGCTCATGGCCAGTTTCGTTGACGAATTGGTTTACAATGACCAAGGTAACGAAGTCACATTGATTAAACGTTGTCGAACCTGATTGATCGTGACTGACATGTTCTCATGCCGGTCCGCGGTCGTTCCGACGATCCCCAGCGGCGTGTAGAAAGATGTCCCCAACCGACTCACCGTCGAACGAACACGACTTGCAGACCTCGGCGACCTATCGAGCGCTCGCGAACAGTCTGCCACTGAGTGTGCTGATCAAGTCGAGTGACGGTCGGCGAGTGTTCGCCAATGAGGCGTACCTGAAGTGGCGGAACCTGCGTTGGGAAGATGTCGCGGGGAAATTCGATTCGGACCTGTTCGACGAAGAAATCGCACGCAAGTATTCTGACGACGACCGGCGGGTTCTCGAAAGCGGTCAGGCACAACACGCGGTCGAGCGAACGAGCGTCGCCGACGGCAGCGTCGGTTGGATCGAACGCGTCAAGAGTCCGATTTACGACGCGAACGGCAAATTGTTGGGGATTCAAGTTCTCTTTTGGGACGTTACTGCACGCGTCCAGGCCGAGCAAAAAAGCCGCTTTGAACAATCGTTGCTGAACACGCTGCTCGAAAACATTCCGGACTCGATCTATTTCAAGGATCTGCAGAGCCGGTTTATTCGTGTCAGCCGGGCGATGGCGGAAAAGTTTGGTTATCACGATCCGCAAGAGATTATCGCCAAATCCGACGCGGATATTTTTACGCTCGAGCACGCCGAGCAGGCCCGCAAAGACGAACTCGAAGTAATCGAGACCGGCGTCCCGCTGGTCGATCGTGTTGAGCGAGAGACCTGGCCCGAACGTGACGACACGTGGTGTATGACGACCAAAATGCCCCTCGTCGACGAAGACGGAGACACGATCGGAACGTTTGGGATCTCGCGCGATATAACGGCACTCAAACGCAGCGAAGCGGCACTGAAAGAAGCCGTGCGGATGGCCGATGCGGCGAACCGGGCCAAGAGTGAGTTTCTCGCCAACATGAGTCACGAGATTCGCACCCCGATGAATGCGTTGGTGGGGATGGCGGACTTGCTCGCCCAAACCGATCTGAGCGAGGTGCAGAGCGAGTATGTGGACACAATCCGCCGCTCATCCGATTCGCTGTTGCGACTGCTTAACGACATTCTCGACTTTTCGAAAATCGAAGCCCGCAAACTCGAACTCGAAGCGGTCCCGTTCTCACTCGGCTACGAAATCCAGGCCGCGATTTCAACGCTCCGCTATCAAGGCGCCAAAAAGAACCTCGAGTTGCGGCTCGATTACGAGGAAGGTTTGCCGCACTACTTCGTCGGTGACCCAGGACGAATTCGGCAGATTCTTATCAACCTGATTGGCAACGCGGTGAAGTTTACAGACCGTGGCGGCGTCACCGTGGTTGTCAAACGTTTGCCTCCGGCGCAAACCGAACCGGCGTCAGTTGATCAACCCCATCCGGATGAGGTGGCTGCTCTCGAACATTCTGGCGCAAAAGCCAACGCGGCCAACGAAAGCGATAGCGAGCCCGAAAACGAATCCGACATCACCGACGGAGGCAAGACGCGACTGCTCGTCAGCATCGTTGACACGGGGATCGGGATCTCGCCGGAACAGCAGGCCTCTGTATTGGCTCCCTTCACGCAGGCGGACGCTTCGATGACGCGGCGGTTCGGTGGCACCGGATTGGGGCTGAGTATCAGCCGGCAACTCGTTGAATTGATGGGTGGCACCTTGCAACTGCGAAGTGAACTCGGTGTTGGGACAACATTCTATTTCGATTTGGAACTGTCGGTCGCCGATCATACGGACTTGGAACGCAACGACGATGACCTGGAAGAAGATCTCGGGGGCGAGGAGTTTGTCGCCACGCAGCCCCTTCGCGTGTTGGTCGCCGAGGATGGTGTTACCAACCAACACGTGATTGCGGGGTTGTTGCGTTCCCTCGGACACGAGTGTTCGATCGCCAGCGACGGACGCGAAACGTTATCGAAGTGGCGTAGCGAAACCTACGACGTGATCCTCATGGATATGCACATGCCGGTGATGGACGGGCTCGAGGCGACCGTCGAGATTCGGCAGCAGGAAATGGGAACAGACCAGCATATTCCTATTATCGCGTTAACTGCCGCCGCGATGGCGGAGGACGCCCGGTTGTGCCGCGAGGCCGGCATGGATGATTACCTGACCAAACCGATCCGGCGGCGGAAACTGCATCGTGCCCTTGAGGTGATCCATCCGATCGGTGCTGCCGCCGCGGTTTCGTCGTCTGTCTCGGTGGGTTCCGGGGCCGCATTCACGAGTTCGAAAACCGTCGACAATCAATCGGGGATCACGGTGGAAGGCAGTCCGCGGTTCGCTCGATCGCCGGAATCGGCTGACCGACTCGTCCTCGGGAACAAGCACGCCGGGTGTCTGGATTTGGATTCGGCTCGTTCGCGGATCCCCGGCGGGGTATCGGGGGTGCTCCGTCTTGCCGCGGTTTTCAAGGAAGAGTGTCAGTCCCTGTTGGAATTGTTGGAGACGGATATCTCGACGGGGGACAACGACTCGGCTCGACGCAACGCCCACACGCTCAAGGGGGCCTGCGGACTGCTCGGGGCGAAGCAATTGCAGACCGCGGCCGGAGAGATCGAAGAGGCCGGTCGTGAGGGCAGGCTCTCGGATCCCGACGAGGCGGGAACACTGCTGCAATCGCTACAAACCGAAGCAAACCGGGTTCTCGCCGCGGTCGACGAACTGTTGCAGTAGTGCCGACGTCGAAAAGCGATCGCGGACGCCTTGGATCCGATTAGAATGCGGGCGGGCCTCCGCTCCCCGACCGCCTCCTCGATCACGCTTTTCTCATGATTGCTTCACTCGTTCGGTTCACCTTCGTCGCCGCGTTGGCGGTCGCATGCTTGCTCGCCGGGGACATCCGTCAGGCCGACGCTCAGTTGCTGCGACAGACGATCGAGGAACTCAGCGTCGAGCCGCCTGATCCCGCCGTCGAACAATGGGTGCAGCGATCCCAACGAGGCCCGGCGGAACTCGGACGTGCCATCTCTGCACTGACACGGATGGGAGAATTCGAAAAAGTCAACGAGATCGCCGCGCGACTCGGCAGCCTCGGCTACAAGGCACCGCAAAAGGTTCTGGTTGCCGAGCAGATTGATCCCGCGGAACGACTCCGCATCGTCTCGCATCCCGACGTGGGCCCCGAAGCGATCACGGCCATCGACGATGTCTTCAACCTACGTCAGGAAAGTTTGGCGTCGCCGCAACGGCTCGCCAAAGCCATCGACGCGTTGACGTCGTCAAACGTCGACCAATCCTTGCCTGCGATTCGTGTGTTGTTCGAAGGCGGTGAAGCATCGACGGCGGCTTTAGCACACGCGATCGTGACCGAGCGAGATTCCGACAAACGCGACTCTTTGTTGCGGGCAATGATTCGGATCGACGAGGCGTCTGGCGTTAAGGCATTGCAGCGAATTTCGCTTTACGGCACCGATCTGACTCGCGCGGGGGCACTCTCAGCGTTGGTGCGATTGGCGGGCAGAAATCTCGCAGGTGATAAAGCGACTCTGACGGAGTTGATGACGGCACTCTATCGGCAGGACGATGCGAGCGATGGTGGAGCAGGCGTCAGCGCGTCGGCGCGGATCGCTAGGGACGCACTCGCATCGACCGGCGTTGCGATCCCGACGCGAACGAGCGTGATCGAGGAACTGAGCTCGCAGTTGGAGGCCGCCAACCAACTCGCCAATCGCAGCCTTCGTGATTTCGGACGTGTCACCGCGTGGGTGATCAACGAGCAACGTACCGGGGTCAGCCCTCAGCGAATCCCGCAGTGGGTTCTCGAGTTTCGCAATGCGGCCGATGCGGCGGCGCGACTCGTTGCGGTTGGTGACAACGACGCGGCCAGTGTGGTGCGGCAACTCAACGCGATCCTCGCTTACAACGTGGCGAACAATCCAGATTGGGGATCGTCTGATCAGGTCGCCGCGTTCCGGTCCAACGAGTTGTTACCCGCCGTCGGTGTGACTCAGTCCTCAGAAATCGAATTTCTGCTATCTGCAATCGATCTCGCCAAAGATGCGCAAAACGAGCCCGCGTTGATCGGTTGGCTGCGGATGATTCAGCCTGTTGAAGATATTTCACCTGCCCCGTGGTTTGTCGCGACCGGCCGACACGTGTCTTCGTTGGTGGACGCGGTCGATCATCCCAACCCCATCGTGCGGTACGAGGCGGCCGCCGCGATCGCGCGGTTGCGTCCGACCGATGCGTATGCGGGCAGCGCGCGAGTGCGACAACGTTGGCGTCAAATGAGCCTTCTGACCGATCGGCCGACGGCAATCGTTTTGGAAAATCGTCCCGAAGTGATCGCTGAACTCGAAACGCTCATCAACCAAGCCGGGTTGGAACCCAGGTTCGCGACCTCGGCCCGGCAGGCGGAGGTTCTTGCCTCCCTCGGCGAAGATCTGCGATTGATCATCAGCAAACGGGAGCCGTTCGATGCCTCCGCTGTTGAGTTGATCGACCGAATCCGCCGTATCAGCGCCGCACGCGATACCCCCTTGGTCATTTACCGAGATCCTCCACAACGGGTCGCCGAAGAGACACCGGACGAGGAAGAGGACCTGTCCGGTTTGAACGAAGTCGAGCTGCAAAAACTGGCCGACGAGGCTGCGGTCACGCCGGATCGATTTGGCGTCATCGGTGGAATCGAGAACATCAAAGGAATCGTCCACCGCGAGCTACTCTATGGCGATCTCGACGTCGACCACACCACGCGGATTCCGCTCAACTTGGAGTGGGTGGGTGAAGAGCGTTGGGGAGACGAGTCCCTGCGAGCCGGATTGATTCGGGACATTGAACGTCCACGATCGGTCGCCGGCCTCTATGAATTGCTTTTGGCGAGTCGTCGTCACCTGCACCTGCCTCCGCTGAGTCCGGTCGATCGGGCTCGCTTCCGCGATATCGCGGCCGAAGCGTTGGCGGATAGCGATCGCTGAGCATCGCGCCGCGTCGAGTGCCTTTAATGAACCGATGCGTGTTCCTTTCTATGGATTATCGCAAGCGGCGGTGAGTCAATCCGATCGATAACGCAACGTTTTTGCTCCCGAGTTTCGGTCGAGCGTCCGCGTGTTTACACTGCAACGTGGGTTGAGTCATTCCCCACGAGACCAGCATCGCATGCTGTTTCGGTCCCACCTTTCATGTCTTCGGACACCTGCCCCAATCGGTGAAGTGTATATGTTTGCTTGTCGCAGTGAATCCGCGTTCGTTTGGCTGTTAGCCCTCGCGGTGTTTGTTTCCAACGCCTCGTTTGCCAACGCTGAAAAATCGTTGCAACCTACGAAACACTCACCGTCCATTGCGGGCGTCTCCATTCCGAAACGTGGCAGTTGGAGCGAACGTCCCGCTGAAATTTGGCAGGAGGCGTTTGTGACCGGGAACGGAACGCTCGGTGCGATGGTCTTCGGCAATCCCGCGAACGAACGCATTGTCTTGAATCACGAGCGACTCTATGAACCACTGCTCGATTCGCCATGCCCGGTTCCGGATATCGCGTCCGCGCTCCCCGAAGTGCGGCGGTTGATGCGCGAGGGTAAATACGCCGAAGCCTACAAGCATTCGTTTCAGTCGGCGGTCGACGCAGGGTTTCCAGGGATCCAGTGGACCGATCCGTATCACCCCGCATGTGCCCTAACCATCGATCAGGCCGCCAATGTCAGCGGAGATGTTTCGTCCGTACGCAGCGTCGACTTCCAATCCGGTGAAGTTGCCGTGCAATGGGAGTCGTCAGGTAAGTCGTTTCAACGACACACGTTTGTATCTCGAGGCGACAATGTGATCGTCACACGCGTTGTCGGTGAGCCAGGGCAACGGGTGAAGGGAACCGTGCGTTTGGTCAACCAAGACTCTCGGCCGAAATCAAAACGCACTGATCAGAAGGGAGGCGGATACCACGATCCCGAAATCGCCGCCGAAGACGGATGGCTGACCTATCACTGCAAATACACGAAATCGCCGCGTGGATACGCGGTCGCGGTTCGATCGATTGCGAAGAACGGAACCTGCGAAAGCAACGGTGAGTCGCTCGACTTCGATTGTGAGCAGCTCGTTTTGCTGATCGCTATCGAATCGATCGAGAACGATGATTTGTCTCGACGATTCACAGGCAAATTGAAAACACGACTCTCCGAGATCGATGCCGATTACGATTCTTTGTTGGCGCGTCATGCGGATGTGCATCGCGAGATGTTTGATCGTGTCGATTTGCAATTGGCGTCGACCGACAATGATCATCTCAGCAACGAGGCGCTGATCCGGCTTCAGAAGCAATCCGCCGACGAGCAGTTGCAACCGGCATTGCTAACAAAAATGTTCGACATGGGGCGTTACACCCTGATCTCGTCGTCAGGAGAATGGCCGCCGAACCTGATGGGATTGTGGAACGGGGATTGGCGTCCCGATTGGTCCGGTGATTTTACGTTGGACGCGAACGTCAATCTGCAAATTTCAGCAGCAAACCTCGCAGCGTTGCCGGAAGCGATCGCGAGCTACGACCGACTCGTGATGGGAGTCGTTGGCGATTGGCGGACGAACGCGAAGAACCTGTTCGGTTGTCGTGGCGTTTTGTCGGGGATTCGTACCGACGGTCGTCACAATTTGAATACGCTCTACTCGCCTTCCTTTCCCGGGAACCTTTGGATCTCGGGGGCACAGTGGTTGTTGCTGCCGATGTTTGAACATTATCAAACGACCGGCGACGTTCGATATCTGAAAGAACGTCTGTTGCCGGTGATGAAGGAGGTGGCGCTGTTCTACGAAGATTACCTGACCGAGCGGGATGCTAATGGCGATCGAATGTTTGTACCATCCTATTCACCGGAGAATCGGCCGGGTAACAGTAACTCGCCCGCCGCGATCAACGCCACGATGGATATTGCCTGTTGCAAGCAAGTGTTGACGCAGTTGATCGGGCTCAAAGACGTAGGCGGACTCACGGACGAGGAGGTCGCTCACTATGAGAAGTTGCTTGACGAGTTGCCGCCTTACCTCGTCAACGATGACGGAGCGTTGAAGGAGTGGGCCTATGTGGCGCTCGATGACAACTACGACCATCGCCACGTGTCGCATCTCTATCCCGTATGGCCAGGGCATGAAATCAATCCGGAGGACACGCCCGAGTGGTTCGAAGCAGCGGTCGAGGCGGCAAGGCGTCGGGGCCGGGGCAACGGTTCGGCACACGGGCTCGCTCACATGGCCCTGATCGGGACGCGGTTAAAAGATGCGGATCTGGTCGAGGGTAACCTGCGGTTTATGTTGTCTCGTGACTATCTCCTGCCGAGCCTGTTCACCTATCACAACCCGCGGAGAATTTACAACGCTGACATGCTGCACAGTCTGCCGGCGGTCGTGATGGAGATGCTGGTCTATTCACGGCCCGCGACGTCGCAGCGGACAGCCGAAATTGAGTTGCTCCCGGCGTTAAAGGAAACGCCTGCACTTGCTGTTGGTGAGATTCGGGGTGTCCGATGCCGAAATCAGGTCACTGTCACTTCCCTCGCGTGGGACTTCGAAAAATCAGAAGTGCGAGTGAAATTGATGTCACCGAATCAGGTTCCGCTCAATATTCGCGTTCGCCGAGGAATCGTCTCCGCCGAAACGGGGGCGGGAGAATTGTTGCCCGTTGACGGTAACAGCTTGGTGGCAATCGAGTTACAGGCCGACAAGGAAATTGAGCTGACTTTCAGACTTCGCTAGCACTCGAGTTTGGAATTCACTTGTTGGTGCGTCAAATTGACCTAAACTATAGTCCCTCGTTTGGGGGTCGGTGGTTCTGCGTGCATTTTCTACGGTCAGATGATGTGATCAGTCAGACTTCTGTCCGCTGAGGAGGGTTTTTTGCCATAGAGGTAATGGAGACCTTCGGCGACCGGTAGAAAACCGGTTTCCATGCCATGATCTACAGTAGACCACCAAAATGAAACCAACGATTGCGATGATTCCGTCGGGCCCTCTCTTGCCGATGATCGGAGTCGTGATGTGTTCGTTCGCCTCGATGCCAGCGAACATTCAGGCTCACGAAAACAACGCTGAGGCGTTGGATACAGCCCATGAGGCCACCGTTCTCGTGTCAACGAATGCGGAAACAGGGGTGAGCGAAGGTTCCGCTGAACTCGCTAAGAACGCGCTGCATATCCTGCGTCAGAATTGCCATCGTTGCCACGGCGTCGAATTCAAAATCGACAAAATGAACGTTCTCGATCGAGATAGCTTGGTCGGTGACGTCCGCCCGAGTGCCGACGGCGACCGAGACGTGTACGTCATTCCCGGTGATGCCGAATCGTCGCTGTTGTGGAATGTGATCGATGACGAGCACATGCCACCGAAAAAACCACTCGCTGACGATGACAAGCAGATCATTCGAAAATGGATCGACGCCGGCGCGCCGTGGGAAACTGACAACTCACGCGAATTCATCGACGATGTTGATGTTCTACGCCAGATCTCGCGACACCTTTTTGATATTCGCAAGGACGAACGCAAGTTCCAACGATATCTGACGCTGACTCATATTCACAACAATCGCTCGGTCACCGATCGTGATATGCGGATCTATCGTGCGGCACTCTCGAAAGCCGTCAACAGCATGTCGGACCAGGCAACCATCAAACCGCCGACACCCATCGACGATGCGAAGACGATCTACAACATCGACCTACGCCATTACGGATGGCAGGAATTCGGAACATGGGAAGCGGTTCTCGAACAGTATCCGTTCGGTATCAAACCTCAGTCGAGTATTGAAGCACTCGAGATTTACGAGAAGATCGAGGAACTCTACGGTTCGGCCAACTTCGACGGGGTGACATCGATTCGGGCGGATTGGTTCGTCGCCAACGCGACCCGTCCTCCGCTCTACCACACGCTCACGGGGATTCCGGAAAAGTTGTCGACCCTGCTCGAACGCGTTGGCGTTGATGTCGAAAAGAACTTCCGGCTGAACACATCGCGTCGTGCAGGCCTTTTCGAGAGTGGTGTTTCGGGGCAGAACCGATTGATCGAATACCACTCGTCCACCAACGGCACGTTCTGGCTCAGTTACGATTTTGACCGCAACGCGGGCCGGGGCAATCTCGCTCGGTTCCCACTCGGGCCGAAATTCGAAGACAACGAGTTCGATGCGGAGGCGTTTGAACATGCCGGTGGCGAAATCATTTTCAATCTGCCCAACGGACTGCACGCATACATGCTGGTCGATGGCGAAGGCAATCGAATCGATGAAGGACCGGTCAACATCGTTTGGGATTCGCTGAACATTTCAGGGAGTCCGCTGATTGTGAACGGACTTTCCTGCATGAGTTGTCATAAGCACGGGATGCTGGATTTTACGGATTTCGTCCGCGAGGGAACTGCGGTGCAGAACCCGCAGGCTCGCCGAAAAGTTCAGGAGTTGTTCCCCGAACAGAGCGAACTCGATCGTGCCCGCGAATCGACCAAACAAAATTATTTGCAACATTTGTGGCGTGCTGTCGCTGGGGAATTGGAGTTGTCGCCAAACGATCGCGACGCGTTGCTCGGCTTTGAAGAACCGATCAGTCGTGTGACCCAGTTGTACGCAAAGAATTTGGATCTCGAGGCTGCCGCTTGTGAACTCGGTATTGAAGACACTGATCTCCTGCGAAACCAAGTGTTCTCGGGACGACTCGTAGAACTCGGTCTCGGACCGCTCGCCCTCGAAGGTGGCACCGTCAAAAGGGCGTTTTGGGATTCTGCCGAGACGACATCATCTGTTTTTCAAGAAGCCGCCAGTTCGCTGCGCATCGGCACGCCGATTTCCAATTAACCGAATCTCGCTCATCTGAACTTTCCCGTAATTGAACCAAAACCGCCGATCGAGACCCCACGCATAGGACACCGACATGAATAACCGACCTTCTCTTTTTCCCGGAATCGCTCGCCTGGCGGCGTTTGCGGTGCTGAGTTTTCTGTTCCTCACTCCGGTTCGCGCTGCGACGCTCGATGATGCGATCGTGAACCTTGCCGATAACATTTCGGAGTACCTGGAAGAAAAGGGACAGAGACAAATCATGCTCGGCACCTTTGACGGTCCCGGGACAGCCACGGCGGGACGTGCCATCCGAGCATCGCTGAAGGATGAATTAACTAAAAAGCAGACGCAGGTCGTACCGCTCGGTGCGAGTTGGACGGTACGGGGGGCATTCAGTTTCGAACAAACCGGTTCGTCGGCGATCGTGTTGATCAAAGCCAATTTGTTCGACAAGTCGGGCAAAGAGATTTCAGGGTTCCGCGAGAAGGTCAAGGTCGAAGAGGTCCGAAGTATTGAAGACATCAGTCGATTGCTCGGCCTGACTGTTGATCTCGATGAAGAGCAAGACGCGGTCGCTCAGGTTGCCAACGATAGCTCATCGAGCAAGAGCGAAACGGCGAAGCAATTGGTGAGCAAACAAGCCGAGGTTACCGGAAAATTGGTTTCGAGCGTGAGCGAACCGATCTTCGCGTTTCGCAACTCTGGAAACACCGTCGTTTCACCCGACGCGAACAGCAAATTTCGTGTGGAAATCATGGTCGCCAATCAATCGACCAACGGTTTCAATCCTTTGTCGATCGAGAACGCCGGCGGTTTCCCTTTTGCTCCTCTGCAAGCAAACGATGTCTACAAGATTCGTCTCTACAATGACGCGGATCATGCGGTGGGGGTGAAATTGTCGATCGACGGAATCAATTCGTTCTGCCTGTCGGAAGATCCTTCGCTACGTACTCGTGGCACATGGTTCTTCCCGGCGAAGAGCGTGGGAGTGATTTCCGGTTGGTATGTTTCGCCGACGTTGCTCAAAGAGTTCGTTGTGACTGCAAACGGTGAATCGCTCGGGTTGCCTCACGGTGCCGATATCGGAACCGTAACGGCCCAGTTTTTTCACGCGTGGACCGAGAATGAACAACCGCCCGCGGTCGAGTTGTTGGCGAAGAACAAAGGACAACTGCGAACCGGCATCGGAAAAGACATCACGCGAAAAGCTGGTTTCCAAAAATGCTTTTTCGGCGAAACGTTGCTTTCGTCGGTCAGCATTCGTTACAGCAACCCTGACGACTTGCCGCTCGAGTAAACGATGAACCGAGCGTACCGCGACACGGTGTCAAATAAGCGTCTCTGGCACCTTTTGTCGGTTTTGGTGGTTGGGGTATCGGTGGCGGTGGCCGCTTCATCCACTGAGGCACAATCACCTCCGCCACGGGTCGTCTTGGAAACCCATGGGCCGGTAGGGCAGATTCGACAGTTGCGATTCTCGGGCGACTCGCAGCGGCTTTATGCCGCCGGTCTCGACAAGCGTGTTCACGTTTACGAGGTCGGTTGGGAGAACCGCGCGGGCGGCCCCCCTGCACTCACGCGGGTGCCGCCGATGGATTGGGAGCAGGCTCGCGGAAATCGCGGTGGCATCTTCGCTCTCGCTTTGCATCCCAACGCCCCCGAAATGATTCTCGGTGGAGTGGGGGCACGGCAACAAACCGGGGACATCGCAACGTTCGATTTAGCGACCGGACGCGTCTCGGGGTGCGTTCCGACTCCTGCCGAGCGAACTGCCGCGGCGAAAGCACAGCGGATTGGGACCGAGGGCCATCGCTATTCGGTGATGTCGTTGGACTATTCACTCGACGGGACGCGTTTTGTTTCTCGCGATGAACGCGGCGGAATGTTTTTGTGGAACCGGCAGCAAGCCGGTGGCTTTCAGGGAACACGATTGCGGCCTGCCGGGCCGGAGGCGATTCGTTTCGCACCGCGCGCGATCTTCTCCGACAATCAAACGCTCGTTTATTCACGGCGAGAGAACGACGCTCGAGTGCGATTGATCGCGCGGTCGATCCGAACGGGGAACGAAGCGACGTTCACCGAAGACTACTACGAACGTGTCGCGGCGCTGACCCGAGACCACCGGGGGCTGTTTTGGGCGTCGGCGGACGCGCGAGGCAGCGTATACGTTTCTGATATTCAAAACCCGGCCAATCGTTTTCGCGTACGAGCCCAATTGCCTCACGTGACATCGGTCTCGATCGGACCGACATCGTTCGCAGTATTGAGCAATCAATTTATCGACGGCAGGGCCGGCAATTCAATTGTTGAGTTGTTCGACCTCACGACCAAAAAAAGGTTGGATTCGTTCGTTGTGTCGACGACCGAAAACTCGCTCGCGGTGGCCATCTCGCCCAACGGAAGATTCCTGGCGGTCTCCAAAGAAGACCCTCGCGAGATAGTGTTGTTTTCGCTGGCGGACCGACGTTTGAATCCGATTTCAAACCCTTTCAACGCAACGCCTGCGGTCGCTCGAGCGGACGTGTTGTCGACCCGTGTCTTGGCGCTTTCGGAGGACGGAACTCGGTTGGGTTTCGGCCCCGACGAGAGGTCGATTGCATCGGCTTTGGAGCTCGCTCAGGGGGAGATCGTGACAGAGCAAAATCCTCGTGACGATTGGGTGTTTGCACAAAACAATCCGCCGGGTTGGCAGGTCGTTCGTGTCGATCTACCGACGACTCAAGTCAAGGTGATCGATCCACGTGGAAAGAGTTGGTTGATACGGCTCAATCAATCGTTTCAAGGAACATATTCGACGCATTGCTTTCTGTTTGCAGTCGATGGCGTGACTCCGGTCGGAATCGCGATCGGGACAGAAAACGTTAACAGCATTTTTGTGTACGGTTTGACCGGCAACACGTTGGCGAACTCTGTCGATCTCGCGCCACCCATGCTGCGTTGGTATCGAGACCACACCGGAACGATCACGTCGTTGATCCCGTCCAAGGACGCGAGGACCCTCTTCAGCAGCGCGGCCGACGACACGATTAAGTTGTGGCGATTGTCGGGGCTGTTCGATGACGATCGCTCCGGTGCAGGTGTTGGTAAATTCGAGAAGTCGGCTTTCTGGGGATGTGAGTTTACCGTCGAAGGCGGTGATGTGATCGTTCGCAACATCGATCCGGAGGGAATCGCGTTTGCCCGTTCGCTGCGAGACGGCGACCGGATCACTCGCATCCAGGGGTACGATGAAAGAAACCTTAACGCGATCCTGGATGCCCAGGCGGGAACGCAAACGGCGGGCGAAATCTTGGCAACACTCAATCGCGTTTCAGTGTTGCGGCAGAACCTCATCCACGCTCAGTCGGCCGGTCCCAACGGAGAGGTCGAGACGAAGAGATTCATCATTCGGCCTTCCTGGGAACCCTTCCTGACCGCGTTTGCAAACGAGAGCGGCGAGTGGGCGATTTGGCATCCGAGCGGTTTTTTCAACGCGTCCGCGGCCGAGGGCGGCAGTTTGTTCGAGTGGATGATCCTTCGTGGTGCGGATCGGCCGCCGAGATTGGTCGAGGCTGGTTTCCTGTCGAAAGAGTTTGAACGACCTGAGACGATTCGCAAACTGTTGTCCGGGGTGAGCATTGTTGACGCAGTCGCCGGCGCGTTTTTGCCCGACGGGTATTTGGCCGCTGCGATCGAATCGGTTCCCGAAGTCACCATCCTTACGCCGGAGATTGGTCGCTCGCTATCAGCCGATAATGTGAGCACCGTTACCGCGATGGTGGATTATGGCAATGCCGATCCGGATGCCTACGAGGCGCGGGCGAGTCTCGATGCCGCCCGACTGTCGGAACCGAACGTTGAGGTTCTCGCGGGCAACCAGTATCGCTACTCGTGGCAGGTGACCGCGTCGGGGCGAATGAATCAGATTGAGGTGGTCGTCAAAGAACGCGGCGGCGCCTTGGTGAGCTACTACGCGTCCGATGTGGCCTACCGTCGTGGCGACACGGATGCGAAATCACCGTATCAATTGCACGTGTTGTCACTCGCCTCGGAAGATTACAGCGGACCGATTGCGAACCAACGTAATGGTTTTGGCCGTTTGGAATATCCGATCGATGACGTCGACGCGGTCGTGAATTCGTTGCGGGAAAAACAGCTCGCTGGTTTAGGACACTACCAACTCGGGCATGTCCGTGAACTGAGAGATGACGAGATCACACCGGACTCGGTGGGCAGGGAAATCAACCTGCTCAACGGAAAGTTGCGGGGCGAAGAGATCCGGCAGATTTTGATCGTGTACCTGTCCGGACACGGAACGACGATTGACGGTGAATACCACTACGTAACGACCACGAGTCGTTCGGCGGACGAAGACGAACTGCGACGCAGTTCACTGCCGTGGTCGTTGCTCGACCGAGCCGGCGGGCCCGATACCGAAGTCATCTACATGATCGATACGTGTCACAGTGGATCAGCGGTCGATGCCAAGAGCAGTATCCGCGATCCCCTGCGCAGCGGTGGCGTGGTGATCGCCGCGGCGAGCGGTCGCGAATCGGCGAAGGAACTGGCGCCCCTGGAACACGGTTGTTTCACTTACTCGGTGTTGGCTGCCCTCGATGGGGATGCCGATGGGGCCGGTGCCGCTACTTCCGGCACCGAAGCCAATGGTGGGGCGAGATCGGGCGATGAGGACCGATCCGAGGGATCAAACGCAGACGGTGTGGTGAGTTTGAGCGAGCTGATCTCATTTGTGCGGGAATTCGTCGGTCAGCTCACCGCGGGTGAACAAAAGCCAACAATCGCACCGCTTCGCTTGTCAAAAACGCTGCAGCTCGATCTCGTCCGAACGGCACCGTAGAGGCTTCACCGACACTCGGCTTCGCCAAAAGACAGTGGGACTTTCCCGGCCCGCTCCTCTCGAGACCGGCGGGGAGCCCAGCAATTGCAGAAACGTATGCTTGTGGCTGTTCTTCTGCGACCGTAGGTTTGCGTGTTAGGATTCACACGAAAATCCAGGTTGGCTGGCTCGTCTCGGTCGATTCTGTGTGTTTTGGGGCTCCCATCGTCAACTCTACGCAACGCTTCGATGCCGAACGCATCCATGATCCATGCCACCCAAAAAACCGACGTCCGAGAGCGACTGCGTCGACGCGGCACGTTTCAGTGGATTCACGCGTTGGTCGTTGTGCTTTCGATCGGGCTGACGCTGTTTGCGTGGAATTATTCGCGTCAGCAACTGCAGTCCAAAATCCAAATCCAATTCGACCGCGAGGTCGAACGAGTGGTGGGTTTGGTCATCGAGCGAATGCAAAAGTACGAAGAGGCACTTTTGGCTGCCGCGGCATTTCTCGAAGTCGATGAACGAGAGATCGAGAAAGACCGGTGGCGAAACTATGTCGATCAAATTGATATCAGTGAACGGTACCCGGGGATCAATGGACTCGGTGTGGTGTTGGCACTCCCACGCGAGCAACACGATTCGTTCGTCGAGACGCAACGTCGAATGCATCCGGACTTTCGGATCTACCCGGAACACGATCGACCGACGTTGTGGCCGATCACTCAAGTTGTGCCGGAGGAACCGAACGCGGCGGCGATCGGGTTGGACATGGCCCACGAAGACAATCGCCGGGAAGCGGCGGCCAAGGCTCGCGATACCGGCCTGAGTCAAGTGACCGGGCCGATCATTTTGGTGCAGGACGAGCAACAGACCCCGGGATTTCTGTTCTTTACCCCGTTCTACGAATTGGATTTTGAATCCAGTGCCGAACTGCGTTCCGTCCAAGAGCGACAACAGCATTTTCAAGGTTTGGTTTACGCACCGTTTCTGGTTCGCAATCTGATGCGGGGCACCATGGAAAAGGAGAAACGCTCGCTCGGGATACGCATCCGGGACGGCAGCGATGTGTTGTTTGACGAGCACAACGAATCCGAGCCCGCGTTTGACCCCGATCCCATGCTCACCAAGGAGGTGACTGTTCCTGTTTACGGGCGTTTGTGGACGTTTGACGTTTGGTCTGATCTTTCTTTTCGTCGCAACGCAACATCGTCGCAACCGCAAACCATCTTGTGGGCCGGGTTGTTGATCGATTCATTATTGATCGGGATGTTTCTGTCCATTTCTCGGGCCAGTCGCCGGGCGTTGAAGATGGCCGATGAAATGACGCGAGGTTTGCAGAGTGTTTCGTTGGCGACCAAAGCGAACCGGATCGGGATTTGGGATTACAACCCTGTCGATGGATCGTTGCAGTGGGACGATGCGATGTTCGATCTCTACGGGGCTCAGCGTGAGAAGTTTAGTGGCGCGTTCGATGCATGGAATGAACGAGTGCATCCAGACGATCGCGAGCAAGCGAACGCTGCCGTCGAGAAGGCGATCCACGGGGATGCGAACCTCGACATCATGTTTCGCGTTATCCACCCGGACGGCTCGATCCGATATCTCGGCGGTCAGGCGGTCGTTTTTCGCGACGAGTCCGGTAAGGCTGTCCGCATGCTCGGCGCGAACACGGACCTCACCGAACAGATGAAAATGGTCGATGAACGTCGGCATCACCTACGCGAGATCGCTAGGGCAAACGTCGAACTCAAACGCAGCAACGATGAACTCGCGCAGTTCGCCTACGTCGCATCTCACGACCTGCAGGCGCCGCTGCGAAGAATCGTTTCTTTGTCAGAATTATTGCGCGAAGAACTCGGCGGTTCCCTCTCCGGTGACGCCGAAATGTTCATGGGGCAGATCGAATCGAGTGCGGTGAGCATGCGTGATTTGATCCGTGATCTCTTGAGCTATTCGCATATCGAATCGGAGAAACGGCCACAGGTGCGATGCGATGTGCAATCCATCGTGGCGGCAACCGTTGAGCAATTGTCTGAGGTGATTGCGGAATGCGATGGGGAAGTGCAGTGCGACGAGCTGCCGCCCGTCGAAGCAGATCCACAGCAACTGAGTCAACTGTTTCAAAATTTAATCGGCAACTCGCTGAAGTATCGTGGTGATTCTCCGGCTCGTGTTCATGTGACAGGGACGACGTTTGACGATCGCATTGAATATACGGTTGCCGACAATGGGATCGGAATCGCACCCGAACACCGTGGACGGGTGTTCGGTGTCTTTAAACGATTGCACGCGGAGTCGGAGTATCAGGGCAATGGCATCGGTTTGGCAATTTGTAAGAGAATTGTGGACCGTTTGGGTGGACGAATTTGGATCGACGATTCGAAACTCGGTGGTGCCGCTTTTCACATTTCGATTCCAATTAATGTAGACTCCGCAGTCGCTGATTCTCGATGAAACGATGCTGACGCGATTGGCTCAATGACTCGCCCGCCTGGAACCTCCCGATGAAGAAACCGATTCAGTTAGTCATGTTGATCGACGATAGCAATCTGGACAACATGATCCATACTCGCATTCTGAAGAAGTCTGAGTTGGTCGAGGAAATCATTGCGTTTGAGTATGCCGAGGAAGCTCTCGAGCATCTCAAAACAGAAGATCATGGTGTGGACGTTATCTTCCTCGATATCAACATGCCTCGCATGGATGGGTACGAGTTCCTCGAAAACTATCACAAACTCCCTGAATCACAGCGGGCGAAGACACTGGTGATGATGCTCTCGACATCCAATCGTCCTGGCGACGCGGAACGAGCGAAGCAGTTTCCGCATGTGATCGACTATCAGTCGAAGCCGCTCGAGATCGACACCATTAAGAGGCTCGCACAATCCCATTTTAAAGGGGAGTGACGAGAGCACGCTTTCGGGGCGTCCGGATGATGTGGCAGCATCGTCAACGATTTTGCGTGTCGTTTGCTTCACCTAGAAAGTCGATCGTGACCGAGACACTGCGGTGATCTGATCCACACTCGCCGCCAATGCAATAGTCGCGGAACGCAAGGCCTTGGCTGATCAAAATATGATCGATGAGCAGCCCGAGAGGAAACGCCGGGCGTGCGTACCGGGTCGGTCGGACTTCCCATGTTGATGCTGCCCTCTGGAGACCTGCGGTTGATAGCAGTTCAGTAAAGTTCGCGTTCCATGGTGTTAGGTTGAGATCGCCGACGAGAATGGTTGGGTTATCTTCGTCAGCAGTGGCTCGAATGTGAGCGGCGAGATTTTTCAGTTGGCGGTTTCTGATTTAAAAATTCGACTGCCCTATCGGTGGTATCGGGTGTGTCGCAATCATACGGAAGCGATCGAATGCGACCTCTAAACTCATTGGAGTTCCTTGCCACTGGAGCGTTTGAATCGATCGTATTGGGAAGCGAGATAACACACCAATGCCGAAGTTGTTGTCATCTCGCTCGTGGAAGGTTTGGTAGCGGTGAGATTCTTTGAGCCGCTCCTGCAACACGTCAGCGAGGCCCGGTGTCAATTCGACCACCGCGACCACGTCGGCGTTCATCTCACGAATGTTCTCGACAACGGACTCATAGCGTTTGTTCGTGGCGAGCACATTGATGGTGCCGATGCGAACTCCCTCGCCGGTCAGTGGCAAAGAAGCGGTCGCCGGCGATCCCTGGCTGACAAACCACAGGTTGTAGGGAAACAGCAATCCCAACATCACCGCGACCTGCCACCTTCGCAGTGCGAGTGCGAGCGTGAGGACACACAGGATGGCGATGCAACCTTGAATTCGTAGATTGGCGACGGTGTCGAATAACCAATGTGTTTTTGCCAAGCCGGCGATTAGGGTGGCAATGACAAGAACAACGCCGGTCGACCACAAGACTGCATCGACCGACTTGGATAGCGTTGGAATGCGGCGTTGACGTGAACGCACTATTTTTCTTCTACCGAGAGAATCGGGGTGGTCGGTTCGGAATCGCTCTTGAACCCCGAGACGCCTTCTTTGAAGAAGTGAATTTTATCGATTCGAAAGCCGCCCGAGCGACCGCAAATCCAGAAGTAGTGATCCCCTTCATCGAGTTGGTAAACCGGCGTTGAAAAGTGCCCTTCCTTCTTCGCCACCGATCCGTAATTGTCGTGTGTGGTGTGCCACGTGAACCCGGCGTCGTCGTCGAACTGTTGTTGGTTGATGGAGTGGTAGGTTTTGCGAGTAATTCCGTAGGGGTGAACCGGATTCAGGCCCATCAACGTCCAGCAGTCATTCCACTTGTCTCTCTCGGGGGCTCCGCGGTGTGAGGAACGCAGCGCCATTCGGTATTTGCCCGGGGTGTGGATTCGCAGTTTGTAAACCAAGACGCCTTGGTGTTGGTGGCTGATCTTATTGATCCACGAAGGCATCCATCGGATGTAACCGGTTCCACTGAAACCCGGTTCTTTGTTTTCCACCTTCCACTGGTCCGTCAGGGGCACGTCTTCGGCTTCGATGACGAGTTTACCGTCGACTTCCTCGAAGGTCTTTTGAGTCTTGGGTGGGGTGACTTTAGGAGTGACACCCTGAGGCGCCGGTGGAGTATCGGACGTTCCATTCTGATTCGGAATAACGTCGCGTCCGAACCACTGTTGCATTTCTGGGATCGTTACGGATTCGTCGTCGCCGTTGATTCGGAGCAACCATGTGAGCATGCCTGTGTCGGATACGTCAGGCTTGCCCGCGGCAATTCGTTTGTAGACCCAGTTTAAATTTGGGTCGGCGTGTTCTTTCAGCCACGAGAAGTCTTCGAGGCTCGAACCTTTCAGGCCGCTACCATTGTTGCCGTTTTGATCTTTGATTCGGAGGTACCCGATGTTGGGTACGAGGGTTTGAATGTCATTCCAATTGCGATGCCACAACCGAGGTTTAAAGTACTCGTTGTAATCGTGGTGTGAGACGATTTTGACGTGTTGACGCGCGTCGGCATCGGCTGCGGCTAGTGCACGGTAGATCAATTCCATCGGCCCGCCGGCAATCAAATAGAGCGGATCGGCTGCGGTCGATCGATTGATTTCCATCGTGAGGTGAGAGACGGCTCCTTCCGGATCGATTGATGCGTCAAAGAATCGATCTCGGTCGAATCCCCATCGGGACTGTCCTCCCATGGCGCTTTGCCACATGCGGTTCTGATCCGACTCGATTCTTTTGTATTCGAGAAAGTTGTTGAAGTCGTAATGGACCAGGTTTTCTTGCAAGCCGGCTTTGGCAAGAACGGCGAGTGTCATCGGGGTTGCGCCCACATCGTCCGCGTCCGCATCAGGATTGCCGTCTGCGCTGATGGCGATCCGGTTATTTGAAGTCCACGGCGATGTTTCGGCAAATACATGCATCAACGGGCATGAGATGAAGACAATAATAAAAGCTAAGTGCATATACTTTGTGGGTTTCATCATTGCAGCTTGTCTCCAAACGGTCGGTGCGGTGGGGATTCGGTAGGGGGAGACGTTATTACATAAGGTCTTCGCGTTGGCTACCTGTACAACGAAAGGCGATGGCGAGACACACGGTTGTTTAAGAAACGCCGTTGCCTACAAAAAAACGCCGGTGTTCCCGAGAGAACACCGGCGTTTCAGATTCGGTGTCTTGATCGGAATTCGTTTCCCGAGTCAGGATCGGATTTCGTCAAGTATCCGCGGAGTGATTAGCTACCGCAGCCACATCCAGCGGCAGGAGCAGCAACAGGAACTGCGACAGCAGCCGAGCCACATCCGCATCCAGCCGATCCGGCAGCACCAGCGGCAGCCGATCCGCCCGAGCAACCGCCCGAGACAGGAACTTCAACCGTTTGTGGGACCATGACGGTCTTGGTGACTTGAACTTCTTTTTCAACCTGAACCGGAACGCAGACGGTGTAGTCTTCGGTCTTGGCTTCGGTGACTTGTTCCATCACGGTAACTTCGTAAGGAACTTCTTCGGTAACGGTGTCGAACTCGGTGACGGTGTATTCACGAGTCTTTTCCTGAGGCACCATGACGGTGATGGTGCGCTGACGCGTTTCGGTCGTCATCGAAGTCTTTGGAACCATACGGGTGCGTGTTTCAGCAACCATGGTCGTGACGTTCTTGCTGCGAGTGCGAGTTTCGGTTTGGCAGCTCGTCTTGTTGACAAGGCGAGTGCGTTGTTCCATCCGAGTCTTGGTGACTTGGTACTCTTGAGTGCGTTGCTCTTGACGGCAACGTTTCACAGCAACCTGTTTCGTACGGGTTTCCATACGGGTTTTGGTGACAGGAACGCTACGGGTGCGAGTTTCGGTACGGCAACGGCGAACGTTGACCATCCGGGTGCGGGTTTCGCAGCGGTACTTGGTGACCGTCACAGGACGCACGCGAGTTTCGCTACGGCACTTGGTGACGTTGTACGTGTAAGGCTGCTCGACCTTTTGAGTCGTGTAGGTCGTGTAAGGAACTTGTTCGCAAACGACGTTGGGGACCCAAACCTTGCGAGTAACGGTGGTGGTGCATCCGCCGCCGCAACTGCTGCCGCATCCGCATGCGTCGCTGCAGCAACCGCACGAACCGCATCCGCCGCACGAAGACGAACCGCAACCGCCGGCTGCTGGAACTTCTTCGGTGACACATTGGTAGCTGCCCATGTCTTTGCTGACCGTGCGATACTTGGTCACGGGAACACGTTGGCAGACGGTACGAGTACCGGTCATGGTTTCGGTGTAAGGAACGCTAACGGTGTAGCTGACTTCTTTGGTTTCGGTGTAAGGAACACGAACCGTGTACGTCTGAGCGACTTGTTCGGTGTAAGGAACCTGAACCGAGTACGTTTGCTCAACGTTTTCGGTGTAAGGAACGCAAACGCTGTAGCTCTTCTCAACCATTTCGGTGTAAGGAACGTTCACGGTGTAAGTGCGAGTCGCCGTTTCGGTGTAAGGAACACACACGGTGTAAGGGACTTCGACTTGGGTCGTGACAGGAACTTGAACCGAGTAGGTTTCTTCGACGACTTCGGTCTTTGGAACCATGACGGTGTAGGCTTCTTCGACTTGCGTCGTGACAGGAACTTGAACGGTGTAGTCCTCTGTCTGCTCGGTCGGCACCATGACGGTGTAAGTTTCCGACTTGGTCACTTCGCGTGGCACCTGTTTGGAAACCGTGCGAGTGCGTGTTTCGGTGCGTGGGACGCATTTGACAACGTTGTAAGAACGTTGACGCGTTTCTTGTTTCATTTCCGTAACAGTCACTGTTTGTGTTTCGGTGACTTGTTGTGGAACCATGACGGTTTGGGTCGTCATGACAGGGCCGCAGCCGCCGTCGCTGACCATTGCGGGACCAGCGGATTCGCCGGCGAGCGTGTCAGAGCATCCGCCACATGCGGGTGCGGGAGCGGGAGCAGGTGCGGACGATCCGCAGCAGTCGGCTTGAGCGACAGAACCGTACGATACGGCTGTCAAAGCGACTGCGAAGGTCAAAGACAGTTTCTTCACAGGGGTTTCCTTTGAGGGACAGACAATCGGAACGTCTTCCGACGGTCCGAGCAAACTAGAAGGTGTAACGAAAGCTAGTTTGGGGGGCATACCTGTCCACTAATCCCTGCCAACCCGGTTCGAAAAAATACAGTGCCCCTCAAGTTTTTCCGCTGATGCGGGCTGTACCGGTTAGGTCCCGAGTGCGTCCGCTTCATTGATCGCAGCAGCGAGCAGATCGTGTTCGGTCCACCGGTTGGTTTCGCGTATTTCGGTGAGCCGGCCGGTTGCGAACACGCCGATCCGGTCACACACACCGAGCAATTCCGGTAGGTAGCTGCTGACGAGAATGATCGCCTTTCCCGCCGCGGCGAGTTCGCCGATTTGCCGGTAGATGACGCTTTTGCTGCCGATGTCGATCCCCCGTGTCGGCTCATCGAGCAGCAGGATGTCGCAATCGTGGTGTAGCAGTCGTGCCCAGGCGATCTTCTGTTGGTTGCCGCCGGACAACTCTCCGATGGGTTGATTCGGCGAGGCGGCTTTGACGTCGAGGTTCTTCATCCACTGCTCGGTCGCCCGTGACATTGCAGACGAGGAAAGCAGTCCGGATTGTCGATAGTCGTCCAGACGAGTGGCGGTGAGGTTGTCAGTAAGGCTTCGCTGCAGGAACAAACCTTCGTTCTTTCGATCTTCTGAAACGATCCCCATCGAGTCATGCAACCAACTGCGATCTGGGCGGCGGTGTCCCGTCGATCGGTGGCCTTTCGATCGGTGGCCTTTCGATCGGTGGTTGTTGTTTCGTTTCGCGATTCGGACACTGCCACCCGTCATCGTGTCGAGGCCGAAGATCATTCGCAGGGTTTCGGTTCGTCCCGCGCCGATCAATCCGGCGATCCCCAGAATCTCGCCGTAGTGGAGTTCGAAGCTGACCGATTGCGGGCCATCCGCCGATCGGAGTTGGTTTACTTCGAGTGCGACATCGCCACGAGTGTGGGTGAAATGCGGGTACAGGTCTGACATTTCGCGGCCGACCATGTACCGGATAATGTCTCCCATCGGAACAGGCGGATCCTCGTCGATGTCTTTTTCGTTTTCGGGTTTGGTCTGCTCGTTGGGTTCGGTCTGCTCGTGCGGGTCGGTCTGCTCATCGAGTATGTCTGAATCGGCGGTGGAAGTGTCCGTCGTTGGCATTCGTCCTGTGGCAACGGTTCGTCCGTCGCGTAGCACGGTAAAGCGATCGGCGATGCGTTCGCACTCTTCGAGAAAGTGGCTGATGTAGAGAATGCTCGCACCGGATCGACTGAGCCGATTGATAACATCAAAAAGTCGTTGGGTGTCCACTTGAGTCAAACTGCTGGTCGGTTCATCCAAGATGAGCAGTTTGAGAGAGCCGGAGGTGTCTTCGGACGAGTTGACCGACGACGTCACAATTGCTCGTGCGATCTCGACCATTTGTTGCTCGGCGAGCGATAGTTTGCCGGCGGGGCGATCGAGCGGTAAATGAGAACAGTTCAGTTTCGCGAGCGCGTCGGTTGCCAAGCGACGTTCGGCGTCGCGATCCACCCATCCGATGCCGCGGGTGAGTTGACCGAACACAGACTGGGCGCGGACCGGTTCTCGCCCGAGCATGATGTTTTGGCAGACGGTCAGGTCCGGGGCGAGGTTGAGTTCCTGATAGATCATCGCGATGCCGGCGGACTGGGAATCGCGTGGGCCGGCGAAACGAGTGAGCGATCCGTCGATGCGGATCTCGCCGCGGTCGGGTTGGTGGGCGCCGCTGAGGACCCGCATCAAGGTGCTCTTGCCGGCCCCGTTTTCGCCGATGATCGCGTGGACTTCACCCGGGCGGACATGCAGGTCGACACCGTCGAGTGCGCGAGTGGCGCCGAACGTTTTGTGGATGTCGTGGAGTGAAAGTCGAGGAATCATCTGAAAACCGCGAGAAAAAACTGATTTGACATATCGTGACCTTCCGATATATTGACAGGACAGGAGGCGGCTCGTCGGAAACCTGGTTCAACACGAAATCACGCATGTTTAGTCAAGAAACTCGATCATGAAAAAAGGTGCTTCGAAAACCACCGCCACGGCAACGGTTGACGCCAAGCCAAAGGGCAGCGTTCAGGAGCTCGGTGATGCGGCCGAATGTCTCAAGACGCTCGCCCATCCTGTGCGACTGCGAATGGTGCAGTTACTGTTGCATGGTCGTTACACCGTGGGCGAATTAGCGGCGGACTGCGAGGTCCCTGACAACGTCGCTTCGGAGCATTTGAGGCTGCTGCAGCGATGCGGTTTCTTCACGAGTGAACGGGAAGGGCGTCGCGTATTCTATCAGGTCGCCGAGCCGCATTTGGCAAAACTGATGGCGTGTATCGAAGGTCGTTTTCTGTCGTAGTCGCTTTGGAAGTCGGTCGCTCGGTGTGCTGCCACGGTGTCGTCTTTACGCTGGGCAGTGTTTACGCGGAGGGATGGTCGATGAATCCTAGTAACCAAAAATTTTGAGCCTTTGAATCGTCGTGATTCGGACGCTTGTTAATGTGCGTGCATTTTCATATATCGTATTGTCGCTACCTTTCGAAATGGGGTTTGTTTGATGAAGACTATATCAGTGCAAGAGTTGGCCAGGGAAGACGCCACGCACGGCGTGAGTCTGATTGATGTTCGTATGCCGACGGAGTATCGCGAGGTCCATGCCGAAAACGCCCAGAGCGTTCCGCTTGATTCGCTCGAGCCCAAATCGGCGTACGAAAAATACGCGCAGAAGAACCGTCCCTTGTATGTGATCTGCAAGAGCGGCGGTCGATCCGCGATGGCGTGCAAGCGGTTCTACGAGGCGGGCTATGACAACGTGGTCAGTGTCGACGGAGGGACAGAGGCATGGGACCGTGCGGGTTTGCCGGTCGTTCGGGGGAAGAAAGCGATTTCACTCGAACGCCAAGTTCGCATTGTTGCCGGGGCGTTGGTGTTTGTAGGAGCTGTCTTGGCAATGTTGGTTGACCCTATGTTCGCGGGGTTGTCGGCGTTCATCGGTGCGGGGTTGGTTTTCGCCGGAGTGACAGACACCTGCGGGATGGGCATGATGCTCGCAAAGATGCCCTGGAATCGTTGTCAAACGCATGCGTGTCAGGTGAGATAGTTTCCAAGTGATTCGCGATCCCGGGTGGTTGCCCGCGGAGGTCGCTGTCGATTGGTTTGTTGTTGTCAGGATTCTGTTGGAACTCGTTTAGGACATTGGGTCATGAAAATCGTCATCATTGGGGCCGTTGCGGGGGGCGCTTCGGCTGCAGCGCGGGCACGTCGTTTGAGCGAAGACGCTGAGATAGTTTTGTTCGAACGAGGGCCGGAACCGTCGTTCGCCAACTGTGGGTTGCCCTACTATGTCGGTGGAAAGATTGAGTCGCGAGACAAACTGCTGGTGGCACCGACGGAGCGCCTGCGTCAACGATATCGGCTCGACGTTCGCACGTTGACCGAGGTCACACAAATCAACCGGCAGCAAAAAACGGTCACCGTTTGCGATTTGCAATCGGGTGATACTTATGACGAGGCGTATGACAAACTGATTTATGCGACCGGGGCATCGGCTTTTAAGCCGCCGATCCCCGGGATCGACGGCGAACGTGTGATGAGCCTGCGAGACCTTCCCGATGCGGACCGGTTGCACGCGTTAGTGCGATCCAAGGGTAGTCCGTCAACGGGAGCTTCGCCGGATTCACCGCAGAGGGTCGTTGTGGTGGGTGCGGGGTTCATCGGCATCGAGGTCGTCGAAAACATGGTTCACCGTGGCGTGGAAACGACACTGGTTGAGCTTTCCGATCAGGTCCTACCGCCATGGGACCGAGAGATGATCGAACCGCTTCACGGGTTGCTTCGTGACCAGGGTGTGCGGCTGCGTTTAGCCGACTCCGCCGAGCGATTCGAAGAGAGCGAATCCGGATTGTCGGTGCATTTGAAGTCAGGCGAGGTGGTCAGTGCGGACTTCGCGGTCGTCTGTATCGGGGTTCGTCCAGAGAACGTCTTGGCGTTGGAAGCGGGAATCGCGTGTGGGGATCGAGGTGGTGTTATTACCAATCCGCACACGCAAACCAATGATCCGGACATCTACGCAGTCGGCGACGTGACCGAGGTGCGTTGTGCGGTCACCGGCGAGGCGACGCAGATTCCGCTGGCGGGACCGGCGAACCGTCAGGGACGCATCGCGGCGGATCATATCTTTGGTCGTGATTCGGAGTATCGCGGAACGCAGGGAACGGCGATCGTCGGTGTCTTCGGCCGAGCCGCGGCGATGACGGGACTGAGCGAAAAGGTTCTGCAGCGAATGGGTTTGCCATATGAAAAGGTTTACGTTCATCCGGCGGATCACGCGGGGTACTACCCCGGCGCGACTCCGATGAGTTTGAAGCTGCTGTTCTCGCCCGAGGACGGCAAAGTGTTGGGGGCGCAGGCGGTTGGAATCAACGGCGTTGATAAGCGGATTGATGTGATCGCGATGGCGATTCAGGCCGGCATGACGGTCTATGACCTCGAGGAGGTTGAGCTGTGTTACGCGCCTCAGTTCGGCTCGGCGAAGGATCCGGTCAACATGGCGGGGTTCGTCGCCGCCGGGGTGCTGCGAGGAGATCAACCGGTCGTTCATGCCAAAGAGGTTCACGCGTCGGCCGAGCGAGATTCGAGCGGGCGGTACTTCCTACTCGACGTTCGGACGCCCTCCGAGTTTTCGGCCGGGCACGTCGATGGGGCGGTCAACGTGCCGCTCGAGCAGCTCCGGGAGCGTCTCGAGGAGGTTCCACGTGACCGCGATGTTGCGGTCTATTGCAAGGTCGGCCAGCGTGGCTACATGGCCACCCGTTTGCTGATCCAGAAAGGGTTCCGGGCGAAGAACCTCAGCGGCGGCTTCACGACGTATCAAAACGTCGACGTCTCGTAATTCTCCATCTGTTTTCTTTCCGGTGAATCCTCGGTCGCGAGTCCTCTGCGGGGGCTGTTTCTGGTGAAAGACTCGGTCGGTTGATCGGATCGAAGCCGTCTTGACGAACTCGGCGGGATCGCGATGGCTGCCCTGTGGTCAGTGTTGGGGATGCAACGTATATTTTGCGGCTGCGTCATTGAACCTCACTCTACCCTGACCCGACCTGCGGGATTCGTCCTGATGAAAATTCACGAGTATCAAGGAAAAGAACTCTTCCGCGCCGCTGGCGTCCCCGTGCTCGAGGGGCACATGGTGACAACGCCTGAAGAAGCAGCGGCCGCGTATGAGAAGCTCGGCGGAAAAATTGCCGTCGTCAAAGCCCAGATCCACGCGGGCGGCCGCGGGAAAGGCAACATCATCGACAACCCAGACCAAAAGGGTGTCGTGTTGTGCAAATCGGCAGATGAGGCCAAAGCCGCCGCTGCCGGATTGCTGGGCAACAAGTTGGTAACGATTCAGACCGGTCCCGAAGGCCAAACCGTCGGTAAGGTGTTCGTCGAGGCCGGGTGCGATATCGCTCGCGAGTTGTATCTCGGAATCGTCGTTGACCGAGTGACCTGCAAACCGGTCCTGATGGTCAGCACCGAGGGTGGGGTCGAGATCGAAAAGGTCGCCGAGGAAACTCCTGAGTTGATCCACAAGGAAGCGTTCGATCCCGCGATCGGGTTGGAAGGGTTCCAAGTCCGCAAGCTCTGCAAGAAGCTCGGCATCGAAGGGCCGGCGGCCAAGAGTGCGTTCAAGTTCATGACCGCGATGTGCCGTTTCTTCGTCGATTACGATTGCTCGCTCGCCGAGATCAACCCGCTCGTGATCACAGGCAGCGGCGAGATGATCGCGTTGGACGCCAAGATCACATTCGACGAAAACGCGATGTTCCGTCATCAGGACCTCGAATCGCTGCGTGACCTCAGCGAAGAGGAAGAGAGTGAGATCCGTGCCGGCAAGGCGGGACTGAGTTACGTCAAACTCGACGGCAACATCGCGTGTCTCGTCAACGGTGCCGGTTTGGCCATGTCGACGATGGACATCATCAAGTACCACGGCGGTGAACCTGCCAACTTCCTCGACGTCGGTGGCGGTGCCAACGCGGCGCAGGTGACCGAAGCGTTCCGGATCTTGCTGTCGGATGAGAACTGCAAGGGCGTGCTCGTGAATATCTTTGGTGGCATCGCGCGTTGCACGACGATCGCATCGGCGTTGATCGACGCGAGCACAGAGGTGGGCTTCAACGTGCCGCTCGTCGTTCGGCTCGAAGGCACCGAAGTCGAAGAAGGTCGCAAGATGCTCGAAGACAGCGACGTTGACGTGATCACGGCGGTGGACCTTACCGACGCGGCGAAGAAAATCGTTGCGGCAACCGCCTAGGCTTTTCGTACGGTCAGCCGGGATGCCGAGTGGTTTCCCGGCGGCTAGCTTTCACACTCATTCATCTCACTCCTCCTGCCGCGTGATCGAGCCAAATCCGCGTCACCGGCAGCCAAAAAGCTAAAAGCTAACCTCATGAGTATTCTGGTCGATAAAAATACGAAAGTGATTTGCCAAGGAATCACGGGCAACGCGGGTAAGTTCCACGCGATGGGATGCCGCGATTACGGCACGCAGCTCGTCGGCGGAGTCACACCGGGTAAAGGTGGTCAAGACGTCGAAGGCATGCCTGTTTTCGATACCGTCGAAGAAGCGGTTGAGCAAACCGGTGCCGATGCGACGATGATTTTCGTCCCGCCTCCGTTCACCGCCGATGCGATCCTCGAAGCAGTCGATGCGGGAATCAAAATCATCGCCGCGATCACCGAAGGCGTGCCTGTCATCGACATGGTTCGTGTCTATGAAAAGGTCAAGGCGAGTGACTCGATCTTGATCGGTCCCAACTGCCCCGGTTTGATCACGCCGGGTGAGTGTAAGATCGGTATCATGCCGGGCTACATTCACACACCTGGCAAGATCGGCGTGATGAGCCGTTCGGGAACGTTGACGTATGAAGCCGTTTGGCAAACGAGCAACTTGAAGCTCGGTCAGAGCACATGCGTCGGTTTGGGTGGCGACCCGATCGTTGGTACGAACTACATCGACCTGTTCAAACTGTATCAGGAAGATGACCAGACCGAGGCGATCTTGATGATCGGCGAAATCGGAGGCAGTGCCGAAGAAGAAGCCGCCGCGTACGTCAAGGAACACGTGACCAAACCGGTCGCAGCGTTCATCGCCGGTCGCACCGCACCTCCCGGCAAACGCATGGGGCACGCCGGTGCCATCATCAGCGGTGGTAAGGGAACGGCCGAAGAGAAAGTCGCCGCTCTCGAAGACGCCGGAATCGTCGTCGCACCGAGCCCCGCCGAAATGGGCGAAGCGGTGATGAAGGCGATCAAGCAGGCCTAGTCTTTCAACGCAGCTTATTTATCGGGCAGGGGTAGTGGGTCTTGTGAAAGATCCCGCTGCATGAGGATCTTTCACAAGATCCACTGCCCGAGAGTAGGCTGGGATGAACTGCTAATGCCATGTGCTTATTGGGATCCAACGTAGGCCGGATGAAGAAGTCTTTGCGGCGCCCATCCGGCATGGCGTTTAGGATCGGTGGATGACCATCACTGCGGTATCGGCATTGAGATTCGGGTCGTCATGGGCGGCGATGTGACGTGATTGGCTGACGTCCCAGTAGATCTCTTTGTCGATTTGGACATTCATCTCAACGAGCAGGTCGTGGACATCGGCAATCGTGGGAAAGCGGCGGTTTGGCGTGTTGTGCCAGTCAAAGTCGAACTCGCCCGGGGCACGTGGTGAGCGTCCCCTCGTGACGTAGTCTTCGCGTAATGCTTTGTAGGCGAAGTTGGGAAAGCTGATGATCGCACGTTTTCCGACTCGCAGCATTTCTTCGAGCAGTTCGACGACGTTTTTGACCGCCTGCAGGGTCGCGTTCAGCACGACGACGTCGAATTGGTTGTCAATGAACGCGGGCAGGCCGTTGTTGAGGTCGTAGTCGATCACGTCGATCCCTCGCATCGCGGTCGCCAGGATGTTTTCCTGGGCAACCTCGACGCCCATCAATCGCATGGGTGTTCCCAAGTTTCTATCGCGGATCGCGGCGAGCAGTTCGCCAGTGCCGCATCCGAGGTCGAGCACGCTGTTGCCGGCCGGGATGAAGTCGAGGATCGATTCTTCGGCAACCGTCAGGTGCACCGGAGACTCGTCGGCAGGCGTCTGTTGTGCTGCGGCGGCGGTGTCCTGTGGTTTCTCGGATGATTGCCACAGTCGTTCCTGGACGAGCGGGCCGTAGGTCGCCATGTCTTTGGCGATCAGGAACGCATCGTGTCCGGCGTCGGTGGTGATTTCCGCGTAGGTCACTCGTTTGTCGAGTGCGGTGAGGGCGTTGACGATTTCGCGGGACTGCGACGGCGGAAACAGCCAGTCGCTGCTGAAACTGATCACGAGGAAATCGCAGGTGCACTCGTCGAACGTTTCCATCAGCTTCAACCGCGTGCCGCCGAGGTCGAACAGGTCCATCGCCATCGAGAGGGTGATGTAGCTGTTGGCGTCGAAACGCGTGGTGAATTTCTGGCCCTGGTGGGCGAGGTACGATCCGATGCTGAAGCGTTGTTCGAATTGGGACGCGATCTGGCGAGGGTCGTGTCGATCGGGATCGAACTTTGCCTCCATCGCCTCGACGCTGAGGTAGGTGATGTGGCCGAGCATCCGGGCGATGGCCAGGCCGGTGTCGGGGCGTTGGTCGGTGCCGTAGTACTGCCCGCCTTGGAAGTGCGGGTCGGTTTGGATCGCGTTGCGGGCGATCACGTCGAACCCGAGTGCTTGGCTGGTCAATCGCGGCGAGGTGGCGATGGCGACGCATGTTTGGGTGCAATCGGGATAGCGGCTAACCCACTGCAGGGCTTGGTGGCCACCGAGCGAACCGCCAACGATTGCACGCCACTTTTGAATTCCGAGGTAGTCGGCGAGTCGCCGTTGGACCTCGACCATGTCGCCGATCGTGATGCGCGGAAAGTCGGCTCCGTAAGGCAATTCAGAGGCGGTCTGTGCGTTCGGTTGGGCGGTATTGTCTTCGGCAGTGCTGGCTGGGGCGGTTTTGTCGGTGGAGGGAGCGGTGTCCTGGTTCTGAGTGTCCTCTGACACCCATCGCAGGTCGCCGGGGCCTGTGGTTCCTCGGCAGCCGCCGAGCACGTTGGGGCAGACGACGAAGAAGCGATCCGTGTCGATCGGCAGGCCAGGGCCGATCAATCCGTCCCACCATCCCGGTTGGTCGTCTGCGTCGTGACGGGCCGCGTGGGAGTCGCCCGAGACGGCGTGGCAAACCAGCACCGCGTTGGAGGCGTCTTCGTTAAGCGTTCCCCAGATGTCGTAGCAACAGCGAATTTTCGGCAGTTCGCCACCGCGTTCGAGCGATAGCGGTTTATCGAACCAAACCGTTTTGGCGTGCGCCAGTGGCGCATCGCTGCGGATGTCGTCGGTGCTCGAATTATCGGTGCTCAAACTCTCGTCGGTAGTCGCCATGCCGTGCATCGGTAGTGGTGCGTCGAAGCCTGCTTTAAGGTTAGCGAAACTCGTCCACGGTTTGTCGGTCTGATGAGCAGTACCGCGTTAGCGGCGATTGGCCGGACGCCAACCGGGGCTAACGCCCACCGGCTAATTGTTGTCATTCGGTATGCGACTAAATCAACAAACCGTTGGCGGTTTGTCGATTTAATTCCGTTAATGCTCACCATAGTTGCCGATCACTCCGTGATCGGTTCATAAGCCAAGCTCCGATCACGGAGTGATCGGCGACACTCTTTAAATCAACAAACCGTTGGCGACATTCGCTACGCCTTTGGGCCTTCATTCTTAATCGTGACGCGTCGGTAGTCGCTTCGGCTCGGAAGTGCTCGAAGCGTTCTTTCAAGCTGGTTTTGACTCGTGTTAACGATGGCCCGATGCGTTAGGAAGGATTTGCAAGAAACCCCTCACTCACGCGTCGGGCAGTGAAATTTCCAGGCGGGGTTGCCGCGTTCCTGTTGAATGAACGAAGCGTCCCTCGGCCCGCCTAAGCGGAAGCCGACGCGAGGGCCTGTTTCAAGTCGTCAATGATGTCATCGGCATCTTCGATACCGACCGACATGCGGATGTACTCGGGGCTGACCCCGGCGCGACGTTGCTCGTCTTCGGAGAGTTGTTGGTGCGTCGTGCTCGCGGGGTGGATGACGAGTGTTTTTGCATCACCGATGTTGGCCAAATGCGAACACAGTTCGCAGGCGTTGATGAACTTCTTGCCCGCTTCCATGCCGCCCTTGATGCCGAAGCCGAGGATCGCGCCCTTGCCGTTGGTGAGATATTTGTCCGCGTTGGCGCGGTGGGTGTGTCCGGGCAATCCGGGGTAGTTGACCCATTCGACCGAGTCGTGCGATTCGAGGAACTCGGCGATCTTCTGAGCGTTCTCGCAGTGACGCGGCATCCGCAGGTGCAACGTCTCGATACCCATCAGGAACAAGAACGCCGCGAACGGGCTCATTGCCGCCCCGGTGTCACGCAGCCAGTGAGTGCGAATGTGGATGTTGTAGGCGATGTTGCCCATTCCACGCAGGTGCTCTTCGAAAACGGCGCCGTGGTAGGAAGGCGCCGGGGCGCAGAACTCGGGCCATTTCTCGGGTTGGTCGGCCCATTTGAAGTTGCCGCTGTCGATCACCGCTCCGCCGATGTGAACGCCGTGGCCGCCGAGGAACTTGGTCGTGCTGTAGATCACGATGTCGACGCCGTGTTCGATCGGGCGGAGCAACATCGGTGTCATGACGGTGTTGTCGCAGAGGACGGGCAGGGCACCGTGGGGCGCCGTGTGGGCCGCGTCCGTGATCGCCTTGAAGTCGGGCACGTCGTTGCGTGGGTTGCCGATGCTCTCCATGTAGACCAGTCGGGTGTTCTCGTCGACGAGTCCGTGGATGTCTTCGGGTTTATCCGGATCGAAGAAGCGAACTTCGATGCCGAGATTCTTCAGCGTTTGAGTGAACAGCGTCCACGTACCGCCGTAGAGCGATGTGCTGCTGATGATGTTTTGGCCACTGTGAGCGATTGTCAGAATTGCCGCCGTGATCGCAGCTTGGCCCGATGCGAAGCACAGTCCCGTGACGCCTCCGTCCATCGCGGCGAGCCGTTTTTCCAGGACGTCCACCGTGGGATTCATCAGTCGGCTGTAGATGTTGCCGAATTCGGTCAGCCCGAACAGAGCCGCCGCGTGATCGGTGCTATCGAATTGGTAGCTCGTCGTTGCATAGATCGGCACCGCCCGTGATTTGGTCGTCGGGTCGGCAACCTGTCCGGCATGAAGAGCTTGGGTCGCGATGCGATGGTTGGCGGTTGCGTCTTCTGACATCGTTTGTCCGCAGGGTTAGATGGGGAATAGGGAAGGCACAGGATCGGATTGGTATGGGGGCCGACGAGACGGCTCCGCGGTTATCGGCAATCCGAAATCCCAAGAACGAGCATTTTGGTCGATCATGGTACCGAAAACGAGGGGCAAACTAGCAGATTTGCCTCCTTCATGGGATAGGCCCGCAGTCCCGGGGGCGGGCTTTTGCAAAACGGGGGGCGGCGGAGGCAGACGCCTGTATCGGTGTCGTCGTTTTCGATCGGATGGACGCTTCGGCTTTTCTCTTTCGTTCCCTCTTTCTGCGTGACCTCGAAGGTGTTTTTTGAGCCTTGGCTCCTACTGTCGTCGGGGACAGGAATGACCTAGATTGCAAGCAAACGAACCGAAACGAGCGATCACGCAATCTTTGGACTGATCCGATGACGGCCAATCACGTCTTCATTCTCGACCACCCGTTGGTGTCTCATCATTTGTCGGCTTTGCGTGACCGGGCGACGCGGCCGAGTGAGTTCCGTGCTCTGGTTTCGCGGCTGGCAATGCTGATCGGTGTGCATGCGACCGAAGACATTCCGATGCAGGAGGTTGAGGTTCAAACGCCGATTACGACCACGACGTGCGAGCAATTGAACGCGGAGATCGCCATCGTGCCGGTTCTTCGAGCGGGGCTCGGGATGGTCGATCCGCTGCTGGAGTTGATCCCGGACGCTTCGGTTTGGCACCTCGGATTGTATCGAAATGAGGAAACCGCCGAGCCGGTCGGCTATTACGACAAACTGCCACACAGCAATGCCGCCGATGTCGCATTGGTGCTCGACCCGATGCTCGCGACCGGTGGCAGCATCGAATTGGTCGTGCGGCGTCTGCAGCGATGGGGTGTGTCCGACATCCGCGTGCTCAGCATCATCGCCGCCCAGCCAGGCCTCGATCGCGTCGCGCGGGATTTCCCCGACGTTAAGATCTATGTGGCGGCGGTCGACCCGTCGCTCAACGAGAACGCCTTTATCGTGCCCGGACTGGGCGACGCGGGCGATCGGATTTTTGACACGCCCCAATCGGAATGACACCAGCGACCTGAGTGATGAACACGCCTGACATCGAACGAGACGAGCATGAGCAACGTCTCGCCGACGTCTTGGCTGAGATGACCGACCGGGTCTGCGGTGGTGAAATTGCCGACTTGGAGTCGGTCTGCCGCGAGCATCCGGAACTCGCATCGGATCTACGTCATCTGTGGGGCACGGTGCTCGTCACCGATACCGCCGGGGCGGTTCGCGATGAAACGCCGGGCCGTCGTGCGTCGGGAGACGTGATCGCGACGGGCTCGCCGGAGGTTTCTCCCACCGATGAAACGCTCTCGAGCGGCGATGGAGGGGTGGCCGACGAAGGGTCGCTGCCTCGCGCACTGCGTCTGCCAACCACGATCGGTGATTACGACTTGATCGAAGAGATCGGGCGCGGCGGCATGGGGGTCGTGTTTCGGGCTCGCCAGCGTTCGCTCGATCGTGAAGTCGCGATCAAGATGATTCTGCGGGGGCGGTTGGCGAGCGATGCGGACCTGCAGCGTTTTCTTGCCGAGGCGTCCGCAACCGCGTCACTCGAACACCCGGGGATCGTCCCGGTTTACGAAGTCGGGGATGTCGATGGGCGCCCCTTTTTCAGTATGAAGTTGATCGAGGGGCAAACGCTCGCGCAAAAGGTCGCGGACGGTCCGATGAACGCACGCGAGGCGTGTGAGATGATCGTTGCCGTCGCCGAAGCGGTCTCGGTGGCTCATGCGGCCGGAATTCTGCACCGGGATATCAAACCGAGCAACATCCTCTTTGGCCGGCAAGGGGCACCGATGCTGACCGATTTCGGATTGGCAAAGCACATCGGTGCCAAGGGAGATCTGACACGGAGTGGAATGCTGGTCGGCACGCCTGCGTACATGTCACCTGAGCAAGCGTCGGGGAGTCGCCGGGACGTTGGCGTTGCCAGCGATGTTTATTCGCTCGGTTGTGTGCTGTACTACGCGCTCGCGGGCCGGGCTCCGTTTGTCGGCGATTCGGCGATGGAGTTGGTGATGCAGGTCATCGAACAGGATCCGACGCCACCACGCACGCTGCGTCCGGGGCTCGATCGTGACCTCGAGATGATCGTCACGCGGTGTCTGCAAAAACCGGTAGACCTCAGGTATCAGTCGACCGAGGAGTTAATCAAAGATCTGAAGGCGTATCTCGCCGACGAACGTGTATCGGCGTTGAGCGGTCATTTCAACCAAGTCATCGCGAGGATGTTTCGCGACACCCATCACGCGGACGTCTTGGAGAAGTGGGGATTGTTATGGATGTGGCATTCCTTGGTGTTGTTGGTGGCGAGTTTGCTGACGTGGCAAATGTCGCTCGCGGGAGAGGAACGCCGGTCGATCTATGTCGCCGTGTGGGTTCTCGGCGTCGGGGCTTGGGCAGCGGTGTTTTGGAAACTGCGACAGAGAATGGGGCCAGTCACCTTTATTGAGCGTCAGGTTGCGCACGTGTGGGGATCGAGCATGATCGCGATCGCGATGCTGTTCCCGCTCGAGTGGTGGTTGGGGCTCGAGGTGTTGTCTCTCGCGCCCATGCTCGGCGTGATCAGCGGGATGGTGTTTATCATCAAAGCGGGCATGCTCACCGGAGCGTTCTACCTGCAAGCCATCTCGTTGTTGGTAGCGGCCGTCGCGATGGCCGTGATCCCTCGACACGCTCATCTCATTTTTGGAATCGTCGCGGCAGGTTGCTTTTTCTTTCCCGGGCTCAAGTACAACCGGCGGCGAAGTTCCGTCGACGATTAGTTACCCAGCTTGTGTTTCGGCAATGCTGCGAAGTTTCACCGTTCCGGTCGAGCTTTCGATGTCTCGGATGAGGTCTCGCACTTGTTGGATGATCGGAGACAGCATGCGCGATTCGCCATGGGCGAGTAAGTCTTTTTCGAGCTGTCGGAGCTCGGGCAAAACCGGTTTAGCGGCCGCGCCGTAGGTTTCGAGTGTGTTGAGGCATTCGGCGATGCGTTTCTTTTTGCCCCATTTTTCGATCTCCATGATTTGGATGCACAGTGGCATGCCTTCGCGGATTCGGTGTTTGGCGAGCAACGCAATGCCACTCAAGCGGATGCCGTTGGCGAACATGATTCCACTCGGGGCGGGCTCGACAGTTGCCTGGTGAATCGCAGGCAGGATGGGTTTGATTTCATCGTAGGTTAGGTGATCGTACACCGAGCCGACGCTGCCGCGTGCCCGGCCGTCTTCGTTCTGCAGGCCGACTCGAACCGCTCGCAGCAGGAGTTCACGGTCGACTCCGTCGATCGATTCTCCGATCAGGCCGCCGCGACGGTTGAACAAACTGAAGCAAAGAAAACGCTGCTCCATCCCACGGGGGTCGTTCTCCGGATCGGTGTTTGCGAGACGCTCGAGCATTTTGGGAACGGCAGGTCTCGCCGGTTTGCCGAGGCTCGCCAAGGCTTCACCGGCAAGGATCCGAAGACACGGATCTCGGGCTTCGAGTGCGTCGGTCAGGGCGGATACGCTGGCGGCGACGTCGCCGCGTCGACCGAGCTGTCCGAGTGCTTCGGCGGCGCCGTACTGAGAATACCGGTCATCCGATGCGAGGAGTTTCAAGATGGCTGGTTGGAAATTGCCGTTTCGTTTGCCGAGTTCCAGGGCCGAGCGTTTTCGAACCGGAGGTGACCAACTCGAGAGGCCGCTGAGTAAGTCCGAATCACTGCGAAGATGGTATCGGAATCGGTCCTTCTTTTTGGTTTCAAAGAAACCGCGTCCCGCCGCGATGACTTCATCGACTTCCGGTTTCGTAAGTGGGCGGACCGAACTCGGTTTCTTGCCGGTAATGTAGAGGCTCTTCAGCGGCAGGGCGTAGGCCAACAGGTAGGCACCGGTGCTGTCAAAGTCGGCATACTTGCCATGTTCTTCTTCGCCGACAGGTGAGCCCTGGTAGCGGTAGTAGCCGTCCCAGCCACGAGCCAAGTCGTAGTACCAAGATTGCTCGCGCCAGTAAGAGTTAACGGCCCGTGGCCCGCAGCGAGAGACGCCGGGTATGGCCCATAGGATATTAAAGAAATTGCCGGTGTGTCCCCTTTCTCGTTCGTCGTAGGCGGCGGTGGCCATCTTGGAGAAGAAACTCGCCGCTTCCGCGTCGCCGAGTAAGTCAAACAGCACAGCGACCATCGAACACTTGCCGTTGTCTTCATGGCCGGGCCACGGCGCGTGATCACCATAGGGGATTGCTCCCTTGTCGACATACCATCGCAGGAACCGCGCTGACCGGGTGATTGCGAGGTCCAGGTCCGGATGATCCACGCCGGCTTCGCGTGCGAGCACCATCGAAATGGTGAGAGGGATGCCGGGTGAATTCATGCAGCCGTATCCACCAACGCGGCCATCTGGCAATGCGAATCGATGCCCCCACGACCCCACCTTGCTTTGGCCGTGGGCTGCTTCGAGGGCCAACCGTTTCAAACCCGGCATGACGGATTCGTCGCCGGTCGCCAACGCATACTCGGCGAGAAACATGATCGAGTAGCCGTAGTACCATGTCGCAAAAGAGTCCGCGTAGTATCGGGAGACCTTCCGGGCATAGTCCGCCAGCATCGGACGGTACTTCGGATTCTCGGTGGCGAGCAAAACGAGAGCGTTGATGTTGTTGGAGATTGAGACACCTCGCAGTCCGTTTTGGGCGATCACCTCGCAGCCTTGTTTCAGAATCCGGGCTGACTTGTCACAGTCGTACGGGGCGGTGTTGCTGTACGTGCCCATCACCGGGACTTGAATTTCAACGTTCTCGGTTTGCCCGTTTCGCCAGCGGACGAGTTTGAGAATGCCGTCAGACTCGTCCCGTTCGGCACGGGTTAACGCGCGGGCAAACTGAATTCGTGCGTCGTCATCAAATGGCTCGCCTTCGACTCCCAAAATGACATCGCCGCGTTCGAGGATGCCGTCCGCGGGTGAGTTTCTCGCCACGTTTGTGATCAAAATTTGACGCGCATCGGCGGTGTGTTTCCATGCGTAGATCCAACCTCTCGCTCCGGTCGCGCCGAGCGTCCAGTCGTGGCTGCCATCGGTTTTTCCTCCGCGGGTGAAGTCAGGAATCGGTTGCGGATGCTGGGCTGACGACGGCACCGCGTGCACTGAGATGATGACGACGGCCAGGATCGCAAACGAAACGTGCTTGACCCAGTTTTTGCTAGTGATCACGTCGATCCAAACTTTGAGGGGGAGGTGGAGGCGGGCAATGCGGTGCAAAATGGGCGGCGCGGGGAACTCCGACCGTTGCACCGATTCGGCGGGACCAAGATTGTCTCAGAGAATCCGGAGGGTGTCTGTGCGCATCTTGCAATTTGGAGTCGGGGCATCGCAAAAGCACACGACAGGCGGCTCGTGAGCGATTTTTCCTGCGCGTTCGTTTTGTCAGTGCACTTGCGAGCGGGGCGTCGGTTTTGGTAGGCGGAGAGGATCGATGGTTCTGTCTGATGGGGATCGTCGGATGGATTCCCTTTAGGATGGATATCGATGCGTTCCTGGCTTGCCGGTTTTCGGGGCAGATTCACTGCCTATGGTCTTTCTTTGGCTTCGTTGTTCGTTGCGTTGGCAACGGCGAGTGCCCAGCAGACCAGTGGAGCGCAGAATTGGGACGCGTTTTTGCCTCCGCCGGTACGCGTCGCTCATGTCGGCAGTTTGGGTGAACCGAACGGTACGGAGGATCCTGTTCAGCCGACGCGTGAAACCACCGAGTCGAACCCTCTGAGATCATCGCGTCGAGTCTCGAGTTCGAAGGAATCACCGACGCTGGCCAGGCCGATTCGTCATTCGTCGGCCGCACCGGAGGATCGCAATGCACCGAGTAATGAAATACAACGCGATGAAATGCAACGCGGTGAAGTCAGCCGGGCCGCCTATGTCGAAATGGAATCGTCTGTGCTCGAGCAAGAGGGGCAGTGGTTGGCCCCGTCCGAGCCTCGGTGGATGCCGGCGTCCGCCTACCCGATGGCCGCTGCGTCGCCTCCGCACCGCGTGATCCAAGCACCGCGGAGTACTCCCACGCAATCGGCGGTGCCGCGTTCTGGCGGTGCAACTTGGATGGTTCATCCGACCGTCTCCGGATACAACTCGCCCGAATATTCGAGCGGTGGTCCGGCGGGGGCGAGCGTGATGTCGCATGCCTACAACGCGGGTGCGTCAGCGGTTGCGGGAGTCCATGGTCACTTGCCGGAAATGCCTGGCGTCGAAAACGATCCACAGAGTGTTGGGCCTGGGCATCTCGGGCTAGGGACTCATTGGCTGAAGACACGCCCGCGACCTCGGCAGACCATTCCAGGTGCGACGGTCGAACCGGGATGGAAGACGCCGTACTCGTATGGCTATTTCGGATCGGAAGGAAAACGTCATTGGACGCGGCAGCACGGGTACCGCGATCGGTATCTGCAATGGACGTTGCGTTAAAGCGGTTGTGGGGGGAAACTGATCGTCAGGTTAATTCTCGTTGACGTTCGATCCTCTCTCCACGCGAAGCCAGTCCGTTGTCCGATCCATCTTCTTCTGCTCCCACGTCTGAATCACGTCCATCCGGTCCGCCTGCGGGTGGGCCTCCCGCAGGTGGCGGTCGTCCCGGCGGGCCACCTCCTGGCGTGCGTCCTCAAGCTTCGTTGCCTGAACCGTCAGTGATTCCAGAGCACGGTTGGCATGTCGGGCACTACTTCTATCGTTTCCGTCGCGATTGTTTGGAGGCGCCGTTGTGTGCCGAGTTGTGCGAGCAATTCTGTGCGGCTCTGGCTCCCGGCGAAGACGACCTGCCAAAACGTTTGGCGTCGTATTGGATCAGCGGTCACGAAGCGGATTTTGGCGTTGTCGTGATGGATCCTCATCCGGCGAAAGTCGAAGGCATCCATCAGGCGTTGTTGGCACCCGGAATCGGCCGATGGATCGAACCAGCGTGGTCGTTCATCTCCGTCAGTGAAGTCAGCGAGTACGTGCCGACGGTGGAGTCGTATCGCGAAAGACTGATCCGCGAGGGAGCGACACCGGACACGCCTGAGCTGGACGCGAAGGTCGCCGCCTACGAGCGTCGTTTGCCGATGATGAACCGCAACCGGTTGGAGCCGGAGTTTCCGGAATGGCCGTCGGCGTGTTTTTATCCGATGAATAAAAGCCGCGTACCGGGAGCGAACTGGTTCACCGAACCGTTCAGTCATCGCAACCAAATGATGGCCGAGCACGCACAGAGCGGGATGGCGTTCGCCGGAAAGGTCAGCCAGTTGATTTCGGTGGGCGTCGGGTTGGATGACTGGGAATGGATGGTCACCCTGTGGGGACGCAACCCGCAGTACCTCAAAGACATCGTCTACAAAATGCGGTTTGATGAGGCGAGCGCGAAGTACGGCGAGTTCGGTCCGTTCTACGTCGGCTATCGTGCAACCGGCGACGAAATCCTCAATCACTGCCGCATGAAAGGGTAGTGACTAAAGGGTAGGGATAGGCCGCATTGAATCGCCATCGGATGACTGAAACGGCTGTGGCTTCAGCCGTTTCGAGGCGTTTCAAGGGGCCAGTAACAACACTGCGAGGTCGTCTGGTTTGCCTGGCGAGTCCGTTACTGCGCTCTGCATGCGATCGTTGGTCAGACGGATCAACGCGGTGATGCGTTCCATCGGGTGCCCAACTCGGACCAGTTCCGCGATCTCGTTCAGGTGCAGGTTGTCGAACAAACCATCGCTCGCAACGAGCACGGTGTCGCGCGGGGCGAGCGGTATCGAAGGACCGATCTCGATGTGCATAAACCGGGAACCGACGAGGTTCGAAACGATGTGTCGTTCGTCGTGGTGCATCGCCTCGGTTTCATCGAGCAACCCTGATTCGATCGCGTAGCCCACGGGCGAATGCGGCGTGGAACGCCATTTGACGCTGCCGCGTCCACCAACATAGACCGCCATGGAGTCACCGACTTGGTACCCGCGAGCGATCCGGTCTTGGATCTCAACGACACAAATGGTGGTCGCGGCGCCGGTTCCCATGTCGAGGATTTCCTCGTTCGCTTTTTCGATCCCGTCGAGGATGGCGGGACGCAGGTCATCGGCGAGGTCGTGCGCCGCGATGCTCTCGGCGAGACACTGGACCGCGATGGCGGACGCTTTGTAACCAACCGGTGCACCGCCCACTCCATCGGCGACGGCCAAGACCAGCCCGCCGTTGGCGGTGTGGATGACAACGGCACTGTCGTCGTTGGGCTCTTCTTTGCCGGGGCATGCGTGCGAGTATGCGGCCACACTGCCTTGATCACACCGGTGTACCGTCGCCGTTTCCATCTCGGATTCGAGGTAAAACGTTGTCGATGCGGTAAGCGTGGTGGTCATGGAATCAGGGTTTGCATGTGGCTGCTAGCGTCGAGCCGAAGCCAGCAGATTGAGTAGCGAGGGAGAAGTGAACAGTCGTGCGACTTTGCGATGTTGAAGTTTACGCTGTTTTCCGATTGCGTTTTGCGAATCGAATGGCTTTTAGGCGTGATTTCTCCCACGCCGCTTCCATTTTATCCGCATCGGCGAACCGGTCACGTGGTTTGATCGCAATGGCTTTGCGGATCACCGCGATTAGGTCGGGATGAACGCGTTTGCGAAGCGTCGCCACCCCCGGGAATGGCCACTCAAATGGGTATTCGGGCCACTTTCCTGAGAACATCCGATAGGCGATCAGTCCGATCGAAAAAACATCACTTCGCTTGGACGGTCTGCCCATCGCTTGTTCGGGAGCCATGTACCCAAGTGTCCCGGTGCCGGATCCGTTGATTGTTCGCTGGGCGGCTTTCGCAATCCCAAAATCACCCAGGCGTAAATGATCGGTATCAAACAGCATCACGTTTTCGGGTTTGATGTCACAATGAATCACGCCTCGGTTGTGTGCGTAGGCGACGGCTTTGAGGAGTTGAGAAGTGAAATCGAACGCGGTTTCAAAACTCATTCGGTTCTTAAGGCGATCGTCGAGCGTCCGTGAGGCCAGCGGCGTGACGATCACAAATCGCCCGTCGATAAAGTTGGCATCGCGGATCGCCAGAATGTTGGGATGTTCGAGTCCCATCGTCAGTTTGGCCTCGCGGCGGAACTCATTGATGAGGTCGCCAGAGACCCACTGGGCGTTAGGAATCTTCAACGCGACTTTGACCGATAAGAGCGTATCGGTGGCAGCGTAAACGTCTGCAAAACCGCCGCGGCCGATCCGACGATCGAGACGGTATTTGCCGAGTCGGCTGTTGACCCGCAATGGCGCGAGCGGGCCCGAAGGAGTCGGTGTGGCTGAGCGGCCGGGCCGGGAAGGCGATTGGGCCATCGGTTACCTGAACTTTAAAAGACGCACCGTTGTTGTCGCAAGCGTCCGCTTTCCAAACGTACAAGCGTGTGATTCGGTGAACGTAGCACAACGCCGTTCCTGAATCATCTGGCCATCATGCGATGACGTTAGGAAATGACGCTAGGAGTCCAGCCCCGGCAGAGGCAGGTCGCATGGCGGTGCGTATGCGGAAGAGAACGGCAGGATGACGGGCCCTTCCTGTCCCGGTTCGTCAGGCAGTGTGTTGTCTGGATCGGGATCGTCTGTCGGCGAAATCGGAGTCGGAAGCAGGTCGCAATATACGCGATCGAACGCTTCTTCGAATGAATGCGTTTTGACCAGAGGGCGGTTCAGCTTGGCTCGGGCAATCTGTTTGCCTCGAAAGAGCATGTCATCAACCACCGCGCGGCATCGACCACGCAGCGTCGGTGCCGACACGGTCGCATGGATTGCCGGGATCGGATGAGCATTGAGTCGACGTTTGTATTCTTCGTCACCCCGCATGTAGTCCACTCCGGTGCATCCGTGATCGTGGGCGTATTTGATGATGAAGGTGTTTAGTAGTGAACCGGGTTTCAGATTTGCGAAGTCGTAGTCGACTCCGGTGCTGTAGCAATAAAGACGTCCATCGTCGCCGGCAAAGTGAAGCTGCGTTGCGATGATCTTTTCCTCGCCGGTGTCCACATCGGTATGTACCAACGAGGGTAGAAAGAGGTGTCCTTCGGGCAGCGCTTTCAGGGCGGCCGATAGAACGAACTCTTTCATGCGTGGGTCGGCGTAGGACCCGGTTTCGCCCTGCGATTGCCAGTGACGTTGGTGAAGTTCGATAAGTCTTTCGATCGTTTGGGTGATGGTTTTTTTATCCCATGCGATTCGGATCGACAGATCGGTTTGGGGGTGAGCCGGTCCAGCCTCTCCGATTCGAATGATGGTGGAGCGGTGTCGGCGTCTGGCACGTCGCGAACTGGATTCGACGAAATCGTCCCAGTCACCTCGGCAGGGAAGGAACCATGTGTTCATTCGCGACGTGAGACGGATGGCGGCGTCGCGTCGTTCAAACTCGTGCAGCAAATCACACATCCCAGGGTCTCCCGCTGAGATCCCGTCGAATAGAAGTCGATCCCAACCGAGACGCGGATCGGTTGCGTTTTCGATGAGAAAGTCCGCAACGGCTTCGGTTACAATCGATCGGTTTTCAGGCCGCGCGAGAACGGATACGTAGTCCGTGCATACGTTATCCCCCGCGATCGTTTTCCAGCCACGCTGTCCATGTCGTTGGAGCGGAAGGATGCCGAAGACGTCTTCGTTGTCGTCGAGGACGGTGACGAAGAGCAGTTCGTTGTCGTTGCCAAATTGTTGGCACCAAGAATGCAACCAAGCGGACTGCCGAAATGGGATGCCGCATGCTAACGCGTCCCATTTTGACGAGTTTTCGAAAAGGCTATCGGCGTGTCGGTAGGCAATGATGGTATTCATGCGAAAAGTTAGGTTGCCCGGAACACGGAAGGCTTCGCCGGTACGCTCATTTGTCTACAATCGAGGCCGGTGTGTCCTTCCGGATCGCCATAAACCTCAATACCCCACCTTCTGCACTCTGCCCTCGCGAGACTCCCTGTCATGATTTGTTTCGTTTCGATGCGACGACTGTCTGTTCGTTTGGCCATGACGTGGATCGCTGCATGGATCGCTGGGATGGTGGTCGCGAGTGCGCGCGTGGACGCTGACGAACCTGTGGCGTCCGGCGAGAATTGGGCTCGGTTCCATGGGCCCAACGGAACGGGCCGCAGTGAACACGGTCAGTTACCCCAATCCTGGACCACGGCCGACTACACGTGGTCGGTCGATCTCAACGGAACCGACGTCGGCTCTCCGGCGGTTTCGGGGACACAAGTGTTTTTGTTGGATTCGTCGAGCAGTCCGGCGGCGGGAGGAGGTCAGCGTTCGATTGATCTCGTCGCGTTGGAGTTGGGGACGGGGAAAGAACAGTGGCGGCGGAGTCATCCCGTGGCGGCAACGAAGCGGCACTCGCGAAACTCTCCCGCGTCGACCACGCCTGCGGTTGCCGATGGTCGTGTTTTCATTGCCTACGGCGACACCAACGGAGCCTATCTGTATGCCTATTCGCTCGCTGGCGAACCGCTCTGGCAAAGGCAACTCGGGCCATGGTCGGGCGTGCATGGGTTTGGCACGAGTCCCATGGTGTTCGAGAATCAAGTTGTCCTTTTTAACTCGCAGCAAGTCGATCAGCTCGCCGCGTGGCAAGTCGCAGGGACCAGCCACATGATGGCGTTTGACGCGGCTACGGGAGAAGACGTTTGGAGCACACCACTGCGGGCGACCAGGCCTTGTTACGGCGTGCCTGCCATTTACGAACCGTCTAGCGGCGAGTCGGGTTTCGGCCGGCAATTGATCGGTGCGAACAAGGGGAACGGAATGTTCGGACTCGATGCGACGACCGGAGAGTTGCTTTGGTCACTCGATGTGTTTAACAAACGTTGTTGTGCGTCCCCTTTGTTGGTCGGGGATATCGCGGTCTGTAGCAGCGGTAGTGGTGGAGGCGGCAATATCTTGTCCGCGGTCCGTATTCCTTCTAGCAAGGAAGAAGAGCCCGAGGAACTCTTTCGGGTGACCAGTGCCGCGCCCTATGTGCCCTCCTCGGTTTCCAAAGACGGTTTGCTATTTACCGTTTCGGATTCCGGTATCGCGAGTTGCTTTGACCTGAGCGATCAGGGACGAAAGCGTTGGAGCCAACGGTTGGGTGGCAACTTTGGTGCGTCACCGGTGATCATCGGGGAGCGGTTGCTTTTCGTTTCACTCGACGGGACCGCACATGTCACTCGGGCGAGCGCGGCGAAGGAGCGTGTCAGCAGTTTTGATCTCGGTGGTCGCGTGGGGGCCACGCCGGCGGTCTCAACCTCGTGCCTGATTTTGCGAGTCGGGAATCAACTGCACTGTCTTCCAATCAGCGGAAGAGGATCGCAGGGCTAGGATGCGTCAAAGCCGAGAGTTGGGGCGGCGAAACTCTCCGACGGGCTGACGATTAAATGAGCTGTACCGCGTTAGAGGCGGATAACCAAACGCCAACCCAGGCAAACGCTCATCGGCTAATTGCCGCGATGCGGTATGCGACTGAATCAACAAATCGCCGAGAGTTTCGCGAAGGCTTTTGAATTACCGAAAGTCTTGGCGCCTTTCGCTGCGGATCAAAACCTTCTTTGTCGCTCGTGACGAACCGGTAGGGACCGTGAGAAGATGGCCGCTCGTGTCGAGGCCGGCGGTGGGGCGCCGACCACGACTCAAGTGGTTTCTGGTAATGCCAGTGATAAGGACGACTCGATATGCCCCTGAATTGCGGCATGCCCCTTGAGATGCCGAAAAGGCAGGTTCGAGACCGCTGAAGCCTTTGTGAGGGCTATTTGATTCACATTAGCGTTTTCTTTGCCGCGGGGCAAGTCTGATTGGCAAAATCACGAGTGGAAATCGAGTCGGATCATTTCGTGTGATCAATCCAGGGGAATCATTTAAACCGGCATCATGACGTTCGCACTTCGGATGAGTCGAAAGTTTTCGCAGCGGTTGAGATAGAATTGACGTGGTTCTTCGCGGCACAGGCACAGTGCGAGGAAGCGGCCTGGGGCGGCGAAGCGGATCGGGCTGACGGTGCGACGCGTGCGTTTTCCTTTGCTGTCGGCGTACTCGAATTCAACGACCCACTCGTCGGCATCGAGCATTGCGGTGCGTAGCATGCGTTCGGGCGAAAGGCTGGGTTTCGTCCGCCGCGCTGGCTTCACATCTGGTCCAAAGTCTCCATTGTGAGCGGGCTGGACTGTGCCGGTGATCGTGCTCGGGATCGAGACAGGAGCCGTAGGGGCGATGCTGAGCGTGGCTGAGGACATGGCAGGTCTGGGGGGCGATGAGGTTGGGGGAGCGATGAGGTTGATGATTCGTGAACGACGATTTCCGTTTCCGAGATGTCAGAATGATCGTCGGTGGGGGTGACACGTTTGGTCACAGGGGCGTTTTTCCTCGAAAGCCACTGGGTTTTCTTGCAAAACGCTCTCGACAGCACGGTGGTGGGCCTGGCTATCATCGGCCGCGCGGTACGGATCGGTTCCTCGACTCGCGGTAGGGTTTTGAGGGAATTCTCTGAGTCGCGGGAGTTCCGAGACTCGGGAGTTACGGGGCGTAGTAAGAAATCAACCTGTGGCCCGAGTGCCTTTCCCTACGCTTTACTGCCCTGTCCTGCGCTGCCCTGTCCTGCGCTGTCCTGCCCTCGCGGTCGATGGTTCGCTCGGCTCTTTCGGGGCTTGTCGGCAGTTGGAGTGAAATTGAATGCTGAAGAATCCAACCTCATTGCGGGAGCGTTTGCTTGCTTCGTCTGTTTTGGAATTTTGACGTCCGCGATCCGGTGAGAGCTTGTATCGGTTGCCGAGTGGCCGTGACGACGGTGGTTTGGATCGTTGTTGCGGAGACCGTCGCCTTCGCACAATCGCCCGGCGACGCGGTTCTGCGTTTGAACGCACCTCGCAATCGGCAGGTATCCGTTCAACCGACTGAGATCAGGGCGCCGATCGCACGTCCATCCACAATGGCTGGTTCGCCGAATGTGATGTCGGGAGCGGTCCCGACCGGCGGTGTGTCGATGACGTCGGAGCAGACTCGGCAGTCAGTGCAGTGGCTCGCCGATCAATTGATGATGCACGTTCCGCGGCGGATCGAAGGCGATGATGATTGGGGGAATACCAAACGGGTTTGGGCTGGGGTGAAGATGCGGCGTGATGGGTGGGAACTCAAGACGCATCGTCGTTGGAAGGAGCTGCGTCATGGCCGATGGGTTCGATACGAGATCCGATTGCCGCGAGCCACAGTCCCGGTTTCTGATGTCGGGACGGCATTGGGTTCGGTTGCGCAGACGTCACGTTCCGCGGACACGATTCAAATCCACGGTGTGACCCCGACGACTAACCAAGAGGGTTTTCATCGTTGGCGGGTTGATGCCTCTGCGTTCACGCCGGCCGATTTTACGGTGCGTGTGGAGCGATGGAATTTGGGGGCAAAGTGGTACAGCATTGAGATCGTTGGCGACATGCAATTGCAGTTGCGAACAGAGTTAACGATGGCGATGGAGGCTGACTTTGCAGAGGTGCCGCCGGCGATGCAGTTGGACGTTGAAATCGAGAAGGCATCTTTGAAAGTGATGCGTTTTGAAGTCGACCGGATCAGTAAACTCGGCGGCGACGCGGCGGAAGAGATCGGAGACCTGGCCGAAAAGACGATCGGCAAGGTTTGGGTGCGTAAGGAGAATGGCCGATTAGTTAATCGACTCAACGATGCGATTTCCGATAATCGGGATTCTCTGCGGTGGTCGATGGCCGGTTGGCTTGGTCAATTAGGGCAATGAACTTTCTTTGCCACGCGTTGCCTGTTCTCACCTCATCGTCTTTGGACTCCGCCGTCGAATCGGCAGTTGAGGCGGTGTGTACCGGGATTCCTGACTTCCTCTCGGTGATCGACCGAAAGATCCGTGCGCGGGCACGCGGTGCGGAACCGTATCTGGGGTCGGACGATCCTGTCATGCGAGCGGTGGCACGGGGCATCATGACTCACGTGGACGACGACCGCTGGTTTCACGGTGGCGAAACATTTGCTCGGTTGAATTTGGAGTTCGCGGTCGCGTTACGTGATCGGTTGCCGGGGGATTCCGGGTTTCGACCGTCTTTCGTTGGCCACATTTTGATTGAGATGTTGTTGGACGCGAACTACATCATCCACCAACCGAATTGGGCCGAGCGTTACTACGATCTGTTTGATGTCGTTCCGAAGGAGCAGATTCAGGTCTGCGTGAACCGGATCTCGGGCAAGCCGACCGATCGGATTCCGGCGACGTTGCAGCGGTTTGCCGATGCGAGGTTTCTGTATGACTATGTCGATGACGATTCGTTGTTGATGCGGCTCAATCAGGTGATGGCGAGAGTCGGGTTGGCTGCCTTGCCCGATGAGGTCGGCCGATGGTTGCCGCAGGCCCGCGAGGAAGTGCTGCGGAACCACGAACGTTTGCTCAGCTACCCGGGGCAATCGACGCCGTACCCGCCGCTAGAGTAAACTTCGGCACCAGAATTGTACGTGTCCCGTTTCCCTGTCGAGCGAGGTGGAAAGAATCCGATGAAGTATGGCATGAATCTGTTGTTGTGGTCCGGTGAAGTAACCGACGAAATGCTGCCGATTTGCGAGCAGCTCAAAGAAGCCGGTTTTGATGGCGTTGAGTTGCCGATGTTCAATCTCGATCTCGACTATGCCGCGTTGGGCAAGCAGCTCGATTCGTTGCAACTCGGGCGAACCGCGGTCACGATCCGCAATGAAGAAGACAACCCGATTTCATGTGACCCGGCGATTCGCAAACTGGGCGTCGAACGCAACAAACAAACGCTCGATTGCTGTGCCGCGGCCGGTGTGGAAACGTTGGTCGGCCCTTATCACTCCGCCCTCGGTTTGTTCAGCGGAAGCGGCCCGACCGAAGACGAATGGAAATGGGGCGTCGAAAGCATGCGCGAGACCGCAGAGCATGCCGAAAAAGTGGGTGTGCGTTTGGGCGTTGAAACGTTGAACCGGTTTGAGTGCTACTTCCTCAACACGCACGCCGATTCTGCCCGGTTCGCTCGCGAAGTCGACCATCCTTCGTGCGGAATCATGTACGACACCTTCCACGCCAACATTGAGGAAAAGTCCGTAGCCGATGCGGTGAAGGCCGGCGGAGATAAATTGTTCCATGTTCATATCAGCGAAAACGATCGCAGCACGCCTGGAGCGGGCGGAGTGAAATGGAAAGAGAATTTTGATGCGATCGCCGACTGTGGGTATGACGGTTGGATGGTGATCGAAGCGTTCGGGTTGGCGCTGCCGGAAGTCGCTGCGGCAACGAAGATTTGGCGACGCATGTACAGTGACGAGATGACTCTCGCGAAAGAAGGTCTCGCATTCATGAAATCGGAAGTCGAGAAACGCAAAGGCTAGGGAACGTGGTGGGGGCTGTGGACCTCCCGCGTCTTGGGCAAGCTTCTTGGGCAAGCTGTCGCTTCGTAGGCAAACTGTCGCCGCGTTGCCGGCCCCTGTTGGCTTTGCGGGAAACCAGCCGCCGCGTGCGGGTGCGGCGTATTTACCTACTCCCCCCAACCTCCTCTCGACGATTCTGTATACGGCCTGCTAAGGTGTTGCCTCTGATTTTGGGGGCGTTTGGCCCATTTTCCCGCCTGGCAGGCTGTCGTCGTGATTGTAATTCTGAAAAACGGTGCCACCGACGAGCAAATCGACCATGTCATTCGACGGGTCGAAGCGATGGGGCTG
>JBICHZ010000086.1:0-4172 GCA_043101355.1 Rhodopirellula sp. JB044 | reverse complement strand
GTCGAAACTCGCCGGTTCGCCGAAGAACAACGGCCGAACCGCCACTCGGTCGCCAACGGAAACGTTCGTGACGCCCTCTCCGACTTCGGCAACGACGGCCGATGCTTCGTGGCCGATGATCTGCGGCATGTCAACTCGCTGATCCATGGCGCCGTGGAAGATGTGAATGTCGGTGCCACAGATACCGCAATAGGCGACTTCCAAACGGGCTTCTCCCGCCGCGGGGGCGATTGCTTCGCTGGCGCCGACATCGACGGTGCGGTTGCCTTTGTATTGTGCTGATTTCATGAAACTAGGGATAAGTAGAGTGTTGAGTTGTTTGTAGGGGCGGTGGCGGAGTATGAATGAGGCCACCGGTCTTCGTCGTCTGTTCGGCGTGATCTCGTGACCGGCATGCCGAAAAGGCGGAGTATAAACGGCCGGTCAATCGCCGGTGTCTAAACGCCTTCGGCGTCCGCGGCAACGACCGCGTCGGCAACGGGTTCTGTCTCGGGGGCTTGGTCGAGTGTTTGACCAAAGGCCAACGTCAACACGCCCGCGACCATGCAGAACAGTCCGGTGTAGAGCCAACGCCGCGCGGTCGGTGATGCCTTCGTCCACTCGCCGGTGAGGATACCGCTGACCACGGCAACGACGAGGCAGGTCGTGTTGAAAATCGCATAAACCACGACCGGCCCATTGGGGCCGAGCTTGTCAGCGGCAAATGCGTACATCGCCGACGCCGCATAGTGGAAGAATGCCATCACAAAAATCAGGACAAAGTTCTTTCCAAATGCAGGCGTTTTGAATTTGCCCCATGCCTTTTTCTGTGAAAGCTGATAGAGGAAGTAAAACGTCATCACCGCCCCGCCGCTGAGGAAAACCGGCAACATGACCGCCATCGCTGTCATCCATCCCGGGTTCCCGTTGGCAACGACCGCGTCGCCGAGGGGGCCCGCTCCGTAGGTGAACGCGACGTTGAAACCTGTCGCTAACAAACCACCGACGACTGCGATTGTGATCCCCAAAGCGTACGACTTTGGCTTCGCCGCTGCGTCGCCCTCTTCCTCAGTGTCTTCGCCCTTCTTGATGGCTGCTTCGTCGGCCTCCCGTGCCAGTCCTGCTTTGCCGTTAGAAAGAACACCGAGCAAAACAATTGCGATCCCGGACAAGATCGCGATCAACGCGGGCGTCGAAGGCAGCGGTTGCCCTTTGGAGATCGCAATGCCCAGCGGCAAGATGCTGCCCACCAAGATCACCGTCCCGATGAACAGCGAAAAGCCGAGCGACAGACCGATGTGATCAATCGCCTTGCCCCACATCATCACGCCAACGCCCCACAGGAAGCTCGACACAATCATTGTCAGCAAGATACCCGAATCGATCCCGGAGTAGACCTCGCCGACACCCTTCATCAACGTGAGCGTCGCGCCCAAGGGGACAACAAACATTGTCAGGATGAAGAACAAGCTCCACTTGTTTTCTTCCTCAAAGTCCGTGGTGTACTTTCCAGGTAAAGCGTAAAGACCGAGCATCGTGCCCGCGACGAGCGCGGCGGCAATTCCAATGAACATGTACCGTATCCGGTTGAAAATTTGTGGGGAGGGTGTGAGCGTCGGTGACGCTATCGAATGTTTGCCTGGATCGCGGCAACCGTGGCGTTCGGATCCCCAACCGCCAACGGCGTGAAGATCTCAAAATGCTCGCGGTAGGTTTGGGCGTAGTTGTCGTGACGCGTGTAGGTGAGCAACATGCGCGAACACAATTGCCGCCAAGCGCCCAACATGTCGTCACCGCCACATGCGATCAAAATCGCCTCATGGAACTCAACATCACGCAGGGCAATTTGGGTCGCCTTGCCCGTGTCACAGGCTGTCTTTAACCGATCCAGTGCCACCTCGACAGGCTTCAAGTCAGCGGGGGCGACCGAGGCGGCACCACGGGTCACCACGTGAGTCTCAATTTCCACGCGCAGCGATGTGATAAACTTCCGGTCCTCAGGATTGGGCGGTTGTCGTACCATCACGCCACGGTTCGCGTAGTACGCGAGATAGCCTTCGTGAGACAACTGAATGAATGCGTCACGAACGGGGCCGCGGCTGACGCCGAATCGGCTCGCCAATTCAATCTCACGCAGCATCGACCCGGCCTCGAAACGACCCGACAGCAGGTCGTCGCGAAGTTGGTTGGTGACCTGTTCTCGTACCGTCTTCGGTTGGATGGACATGATTTCGACTCAGTTTTTTGCGACAGGCACCTTACGAATGCCATCTGTTAATTGTTAACATCGTACAGCGTCGTGAATCCATATACAAGTGATTGCTCGCCGAGATTTTGCAGTAAACCCAGAAAGGGAGAGAGAAATTGATAGACCAGATTGAAAGTTTGCGGATCGTCCCCGTCGTCGCGATTGATCGCTTGGAGGACGCGTCTGGTTTGGCCGATGCCCTGACCGAGGGAGGGCTTCCGGTTGCCGAGATCACGCTGCGAACCGACGCCGGAGTTGCCGCCATCGCGTCGCTCGCGGATCGCAAAGGTTTTCTCGTTGGGGCCGGAACGGTGCACAGCGTCGACCAGGCCAAGCAGGTTGCCGACGCGGGAGCCCGCTTCATCGTCTCGCCTGGATTCAATCCACGCACCGTTCAGTGGTGCCTGGACAACAAGATGCCGATCTTCCCGGGAGTCTCCAGCCCCACGGATCTCGAAACGGCTCTCGAATTCGGATTGGAGGTGGTGAAGTTCTTTCCGGCCGAACAAATCGGCGGGGTGAAGATGCTCAAGGCACTTCAAGGCCCCTACGGATCGATGCGGTTCATCCCAACGGGCGGTATTTCAACGAGCAACCTTCGCGACTATCTGTCCCTGCCTTCCGTCGTCGCCTGCGGTGGCAGTTGGATGGTGAAGGCCGATCTGATCCGCGATCAAAAGTTTGACGAGATCGCTCGACTGACTCGCGACGCGGTCGAGTTGGCTGAGAGCTGATTCTTCCTCTGCTCGCATTCCCTTCCTTTCCTCTCGGAGTTCGTGCGATCTTCCTTGTTCGTTCGATGACATCAGCCGTTGTCGAAAAAGTTACACACATCTTTTACCTGTCATCTCACCATGAAAAACGCTCTTAAAGTCAAAAACGCTGACGATTGCCAGTATGACCTCGTCTCGCTCGGCGAAGTTATGATCCGACTCGATCCCGGCGAAACCCGCATCCGCACCGCCCGGCAATTCAACGTTTGGGAAGGAGGCGGCGAGTACAACGTTGCTCGTGGCCTGCGGCGATGCTTCGGAATGCGAACGGCATTGGTCAGTGCGTTCGCAGATAACGAAATCGGACGGCTCGCCGAAGACCTTATCCTGCAAGGCGGCGTCGACATGAGCTTCGTGAAATGGATGCCCTACGACGGACTCGGCCGAACGATTCGAAATGGATTGAACTTTACCGAACGCGGGTTTGGTATCCGTGGGGCGGTGGGATGTCCCGATCGTGGTTTGACCGCCGCGAGTCAGCTCAAGCCGGGCGACATTGATTGGGAGCACCTTTTTGGGAAACTCGGTGTACGCTGGTTCCACACCGGTGGCATCTATGCCGCGCTGAGCGACACGACACCGGATGTTGTTATCGAAGCGGTTCAATGCGCACGCAAACACGGCACGATTGTCAGTTACGACCTGAACTACCGGCCGTCGTTATGGAAAGGGATCGGCGGACACGCCAAGGCACAAGAAGTCAATCGCGAGATCGCGAAGTCCGTTGACGTGATGATCGGCAACGAGGAAGACTTCACCGCTTGCCTGGGATTGCACGTCGAAGGCGTCGACGAGAACCTCGCAAATATCGACGTTGAGAAATTCAAACAGATGATCGAGAGAGCGGTCGCCGAATTTCCGAACTTCCAAGCCACCGGCACGACGCTCCGGGAAGTCCATTCGGCAACCTCCAACGACTGGAGCGCGGTGGCATGGTGTGGCGGCGAGTTCTACGAGTCGCAGGCATTCCCGAAACTCGAGATTCTCGACCGAGTCGGCGGTGGAGATAGCTTTGCCAGCGGATTGATCTACGGCTTCCTGACGACCGGGGATCCCGATAAGGCCGTGAACTATGGTGCCGCTCACGGTGCCCTCGCCATGACCACGCCCGGTGACACCACGATGGTCACCGTGCAGGAAGTCGAAAAGGTGATGGCCGGAGGCGGCGCACG
>JBICHZ010000085.1:0-12519 GCA_043101355.1 Rhodopirellula sp. JB044 | reverse complement strand
TCTGCACTTTTGTCACTTTGCCGTTCACACACCATTCCATGGACGTGCGGATGATGTGTCGCACTTTGAAAGCAAGCCGGCACGTGGTTGGAATGGTCACGACAATCCTGTCTACGCGGCGATGTTGAAACGGTTGGATATTTCGGTTGGTCGAATTCTGGACACGCTCGAGGCAACCGGGCTCGATGAAAACACATTGGTCATTTTTATGAGTGACAACGGCGGAGTGACATACACCGATCCCGTCGCGACCAACAACTCGCCGTTCAAGGGGGGGAAGGGATTGCACTTTGAAGGCGGCATCCGTGTGCCGTTGGTGGTCCGATGGAAGAACCATGTGGACGGCGGTCGGTGGAGTGATGTGCCTGTGGACTGCAACGATATCTTCCCCACTGTTTTGGATTTGGCCGGCTACGATGTTTTCGAGCATACCAATCCCGGCGGGATCGACGGGCGAAGTATGGCTCCGCTGTTTGACGACCCGGGCAATCGCACGCACCAATACCCTCGCGACACATTTTTCTGGCACTACCCGCTCAATGTGATTGTTGAAAATCCCGAAGATGGCTTGCCATCGGCTCCTTCATCCGCGGTTCGGAAAGGGGATTGGAAGTTAATTTTTGATTGGTCGGGAGCCCTGAGGCTATATAACATCGCCGAGGATCCTTATGAAAAGAACGAATTGTCTGCCGCGATGCCGGAGAAGGCTCGCGCATTGTTCATCGTTCTGAACGACTGGATCGATGCAAACGTCGACGTCAAATACACGCCTGCGATCAATCCCAACTACGATCCGTCAAAAGAGTCTCGCGATCGACCGTTCGTCGACCTGCGCCGCAAATATTTGGGGGACACGCGAGCGATCCGTACCACCAAAGAGGATCCGAGGTTTGCGTTGATTCCTGACAGAATGAAACCTCACGTCAACAGATCCAATTAGTTTTTTGGAAAGCAATCGCACCTGAAAACGGCGTCTACTGATCGTTGTTCAGTGCTAATGTTTATGCGTCGATGACGAATCGCTGTCAATTGGTTTTACGCTCGCTTTTGTGCTGCCGTATGGGCGTACCGCCGTCTGTGTGATGCCGAAATTTGCTGTCGCATTTACTGTCGGTCATGACGTGTATCGCTCTTCTGTATCGAGCAATACGAGAGCATTTTTCATGGTTGACGTGTCTGACTCCTTTTGGTCAGGACCAGGCTTTTCATGCCCCCAAGCTCGGCTATGGTGAACCCGCGTTGTTGGCCAAGATCGTCCTGGACTATGCCGACGGATCAACCGAGGCGATAGGCACAAATTCAACTTGGAAATCCAGCACCGGACCTGTTGTTTATGACAACGTTTACGTCGGCGAAACCTATGACGCGCGGTTAGAACATATCGGATGGAATCGACCTGGCTTTGATGATTCCCAGTGGCGGGATGCCGTCACGGTCACCGCGCCGACTCAGTCGGTCAACGCACAGATGGTGCCTGAAATCCGTCGGATGGAAACCTTGCCGTGTCAGGAAATCCGCGAAGGCGAAAATGGCAAGTGGATCTTCGACATCGGCCGCAACATCGCCGGATGGGCCAGGATCCAAATCAGCGCTCCCGCCGGTACGGTCATTTCGATGGAGTATGCCGAGATCCTGATGCCCGACGGAAGGAGACTCGATACAGCAACGACTGGAGGTCACGCGACTGGGCTGCAGCAAAAAGACATCTATGTCTGCAAGGGTGGTGGCATGGAAACGTGGGAGCCGCGGTTTACGTATCACGGTTTTCGCTATGTCGAAGTGGAAGGACTGACCGAAAGGCCGGCTGAGGATTTCCTCGCAGGCGTCCTCGTGCATACCGATGTGCCGCGACATGGGATGTTCGAATGCTCAGATGCTTTACTCAACCGTATCTACCAGAAGTCGCTCTGGACGATCGAAGACAACATACACAGCGTCATCGAAGATTGCCCGCACTGCGAAAAATGTGCTTGGCTCGGTGACGCTCATGCCGTCGGCGAAACCGCGATCTACAACTACGATATGGCTCTGTTTTGGACCAAGTTTGTCGATGACATTGAAACGGTCCTCGGTCGGGGTGGCGTCACGTATTGGGGGCAAAGGGCGACACCTGGGATTCCCTGCAACATTGCTGTTGGACGGCGACTCTGCCAGGAAGCTAGGCCTGACTGGGGAGCTGCGTATATTCTTCTGCCATGGTGTTTGTTCAACTACTATGGGGACACGGATGTCTTTACCCGTCACTACGATCATCTCGCTCGCTGGATCAGCTACGTCAACGGTTTGAGTGAAGAAGGCATCGTGGTTCGAGGCTACGGCGATGGGTGTCCGCCCGGCGGTAACAAGACAATGGAGTGCCCGCCGAACCTCACGTCCACAGCGTTTTTCTACGGCACAGTTCGGATCATGGGAAGGTTTGCGGAGGAGCTCGGCAAGACCGACGACGCGGAGCAATACAAACGACTCGCCGCCAGGGTTCGTGAAGCGTTCAACCGTGAATTTCTCGATCCTGAGACCGGAGGCTACGGATCCCAGACCGCTGATTCCGTTGCTCTGCGTTTCGGTCTGGCATCGCTCGATATGGCAGGTCAGGTCGGCAACTCGCTGCGGGCCGGAGTCGTCGAGCAGCATCAAGGCCATGCCAACGTCGGCATTCACGGCGGTCGCTCACTGTATACGGAACTTTGTGAATCCGGATCAGAAGATGTCGCCTTCGCGGCGATCCGGAAGGAAACGTTTCCCGGATACGGCTACATGCTCAAGAAAGGATTCACACTGGGCCAGAGGTTCCCTTGAAATATGACGCGGGGAAACCCTTTGCCCATCATTCACTCAACCACCCAATGCAAAGTGGCTTTGCTGTTTGGTTCCACGAATGTGTAGGCGGTATCCAACCCGCGTCACCGGGGTTCAAGAAAATCAAATTGAAACCCTACGGCTACACTCAGTTGGAGTGGGCGAAGGCCCATTACGAAAGTCCCTTCGGCAAGATCACGAGTGATTGGAAAGTCGACGCAAACACCTTTCAATGGACGGTCACCATTTCACCAAACACCACGGCCATCGTTCACGTGCCAACCGACAAACCTGAGGATGTTTTCGAGGGAATGGGGCCAGCCCGAAACCGCAATGGTGTGGAAGCGATGGGGACGAAGGATGGTCGTGCGCTCTTTCAAATCGGCTCCGGTACCTACATTTTCAGTTCAAACCTCGGAACGTGATCTCTGTTTTCCTGGTGAAGCAGATCGGGCGCCAACGCAGGAATCACGTGTGCCGGCTAGAAAACGCAGATCGCCGAAAAATCGTGAATCGGCATCGTGGCACCGTTTTTTGCGTTGTGGCTGATTGTCGAGGTGACGCTGATACCTGCGATCTGAGGCGTCTCGGGTGTGAACGCCGGGCCGCGAGAGGACACCGGTTTCGACTCGCCGTGAGACCTGTTATCCTCGGAGAGGCACGTGGGATTAGGCTCCGGGCGAGTCAAATTTCGCTGAGCGTGGGCACTGCGTGGGATTATTTTCGCGTGAGGCGAAATCGCGGTCGCGATTCGTTTTCGCGTCTGGGGCTTGTTTCTTCGCCAATTGTTCTTCGTTTTTAACTGGTCGCACTTTTTTCTAGTCGCCCTTTTATCTGTTTAGTAGGAGACCACAATTTTTCTCGCTGGCCGACTAAGACGCTCAGGCTCCTGCGAGTAAAATTCGATATCGTTCGGATGCGTACGCTTATCCTTCGTCTAACGATGGTGCTTCTTTGTCAGGCAGTGGTTTTCGGCAGCCACCATGCGTCTGGTGCCGCTCAAAATCCGTCAGAAGATTTGACTTCAACGGAGGAAACAATGAGCCCAGAAAATTCTCTTCAATCGGCGAGTCCAGCACCGCCGAGTAGCCTTCCTGGCTCAGCGGTCGCCGAGATCGTGTTGGCCCAGTCTCGTTTCGAAAACGTCCGCGAAGGTTATCAGGCGTTGCAGTGGAACGAGATCGAGGGGGCATCGCGTTATCAGGTCCTCGATGCGGATGGGTATTCGTACTACGACGGCACGTTGACGGAAGCCTTCATCTCCGGGTTGCCTGATGGGGAACACACATTCGAAGTTCAGGCGTATTCGGCTGACAACGTGTTGGTTGGTGTGACCGGACAACCCGCCGTGATTGCAGTTCACCATTGGCCGATGTCGCAGGCGTGGGCTTCGTTTGCGGTCGGGTTGGTTGTCTTTCTCGCGATGATCGGATTGATCGTTGTGGGCGCCGCACGTTCATCGACTCCATCGCATGATGCCAGCGGATCGGGGGCGGAATCGTGATCACGAACTTGAATTGTTCGCCGGTTGTGGCAACCGCGGTGTTGTCGCCCATGGCCGGCTATGTGATGCTCGCGTGTTTCAGCGTTCTGTGGGTTTCGCTGGGGATATGGTGGGGCCGCCGGGCGACTTCCTACGACGGATTCGCCGTCGCGGGACGCAACGTCGGGTTGGCGTTGGGAACCGCCACCGCCGTGGCAACGTGGATTACCTCCAACACGACCATGTTGGCGCCGCAGTTCGCGTTGCAGTTGGGCGTTTGGGGAGCGGTCGCGTACTCGACGGCGAGTTTTGGTTTGTTCGCGTTTGCTCCCATGAGCGGTCGTATTCGCCAACTGATGCCCAAGGGCTACACGGCGGTCGAATTTGTTCGTCGTCGTTACGGCAGCATGGGCTCGATCCCGTTTCTGCTGATCTCGATCTTTTACGCGATCACCTGGTTGATCTCGATGTCGATGGCGGGCGGGAAACTGCTCGAAGTGCTTTCTGGGATCCCGTATCCGGTCGGAATGACGGTGGTTGTGGTGGTCTGTGTGACGTACACGTTATTCGGCGGGATGTATGCGGTGATCGGGACGGACTTCATTCAAAGCCTGATCATCCTGATCGGGTTGGTCGTTGTAGCGATCGCGGTGTTGATGCAGATCGATATCGCTGATGTGCATTCGAAATTAGAGACGAACCGCCCGATGCTGTTGTCGGTATTCTTTCCCGCGGCATTGATGGCGTTGTTCAATAATATGTTGTTTGGTTTCGGTGAAATCTTCCACAGCAACGTTTGGTGGAGCCGTGCGTTCGCGATGCGAGAAGGCGTCGGGCCGAAGGCATACGCGCTCGGCGGTGTGCTTTGGCTGCCGGTTCCCATTGTGGCCGGGTTCTTGGGCTTGGCCGCTCCCGCGCTCGGGATCGGAATCAGCCAACCGGACACGGTTGGGCCTTTGGTGGCGGCGACGTTGCTGGGGACCGGTGGTGCGTTGTTGGTCTTTGTCGTGGTGTTTTGTTCTCTCGCGTCGAGCATCGACAGCCTCCTGGCCGCGACGGCGGATTTGATCGTCAACGACATGGTCGAGCCGATCGCGAAAGCCAAACGTGCAGGCACCAAACCGGACGGTCACGCGATGTCGGATTCCGCGAAACGTCGCGCATCGAGTTTTGCGATCATCTTCTTGGGTGTGTTGTCATGGGCGGTCGCGTTCCCCAACGTGGGCACATTGGCAACCGTTCTGTTTTTCGCCGGCCCGATGGTGGGCAGTTGTATTTGGCCGATCGTGGGCGGGCTGTATTTCCGTCGTCCGAGCCCGTTGGCGGCCGGAGCGGCGATGACGATCGGAACGGCCACGGGGCTGTGGGCTTACTTCGCGATCGGTTGGTTTGTCGCCTCGCTCGTCGGTGCTGCGGTTTCGGGCGTGGTTTTTGCTCTGGCGACTTGGCTCGCGCCGGCCCAGTTCGACTTTTCGACTCTTGCTGACGAGGCGGCGTGAGCAACATGTTTCCACTTTGGTTTCTTCAAGTTCTGGTGATTGGTGCGTTGGCGTTAACCTGCGTCGGCGTGGCGGCTCTGATCACGTTCCTTATCATCGACTCTCGAGACCGACAAATCTGGTGAGTAGTACGAAATGAATATGTTCAATCACGCCTCGTCACCGCTGACGAACGCCGCGAGTAATTCGAAGGGACAACGCCTGTCCCCTTTGCGACTGCTCGATCGCTACGATCACCGGATCGATTGTGAGGCGTTGAAGGGGTTGGCGGGCCAGTCGATCCTGAACCCGCGTCAATTCAACCGCCGCCAGGTCATTGCGATTGCGCAGTTGGCGGCGCTTTTGGAAACTCGCAACGTCGAGATGGAAAAACCTCTCGATGGAAAAATCGCGATCACCGCCTTTTTTGAAGCCAGCACCCGAACTCGGTTGTCGTTTGAGAGCGCGGTGTTGCGTTTGGACGGGAAGGTCCTTTCGGTGCCCGATGGGCAGGTGACGGGCATCGCGAAAGGCGAATCGCTCGCTGACATCGGCGAGATGTTCAACACTTACGGTGACGTCGTGATCATGCGGCATCCCGATACCGATTGTCTCGACGAGATCAGTAAAAACCTGCAGCGTCCGTTGATCAACGCGGGCAACGGTTCGGGGCATCACCCGACGCAGGCCTTGATCGATTGGTACGCTTTGTTGAAGTGGCGGCCGGAACTGTGTGACCCGAATTGCCCGGAGTCCAAACGTGTTCACCTCGGAATCATCGGAACGCCGGGATCGATGCGTGCGGTGAAAAGCTTCGTGCGGCTCGCGCTGATGTTTGCCGGTGGGGTGAAGAAAATCACGCTGATCTCGGAATTGGCCGATCCGGTTGGGTTGGACTTGACCGAGCCGATCGAGGAGTCGCCGATCGAGATTGAGATCATCAACGATGTTCAGGAGGTCCTGCCGGAACTCGATGTGGTGTACGTCAACTCGATCGCGTTTTTGGGTGACAGCTATCGCAAGCTCGACGCCCGTTACAAGTTGGACGAAACGAGTAACCTCAAATCCGACGCGGTGATTTTGCACCCGCTGGCGCGAAATGACGAGTTGAGCGAAAGTCTCGATCAAACGGCACACAATTTGTACTTTGCCCAGGCGGCAGGAGCGGTCTTCGTCCGGCAAGCGTTGCTCACCGCCGTTCTCGACAGGCTCGACCGCATCTCGGGAATCAACGACGTTTGACTTTCGTCGTTTCCAACTCGCACGTTTCGTCGCCGAACGAACTCCGAGTACTATCTCACTCAACTCACAAAATTTGTTTTTGATATGTGTGGTATCACCGGTTTCTGGAACCCGTCACGCACCAACGAACGGGATCTGCGGTTCGCTCTCGACCCGATGTTGGACGTCCTTGATCACCGGGGGCCGGACGAACGAGGCAGCCGGTTCTTTCGTGAACTTGGCGTCGCTTTGGGACACACCCGGTTATCGATCATCGGTCTGGATTGTGGACACCAACCGATTGAAACCGATGACGGCGACTATGCGGTCACGGTGAATGGTGAGCTGTACGGTTATAAAAAGATCCGCACGGAACTCGCGTGCGAGCAATACACCTGCAACGGCAAGAGCGACAGCGCGATCACGTTGCCGTTGTATCTCAAACACGGGCTGGCGTTCGTTGAGAAACTGCGTGGCGAGTTTGCGGTCGTCTTGTTCGATCAGCGTGAACAACGCCTGATCCTGATCCGTGACCGTTTCGGAGTGAAGCCGCTTTACTATCACGTCGGCGACTCCGGTTTGGTATGGGGGTCGGAGGTCAAATCGATCTTGAAGCACCCAGACGTGACTCCGCGGTTGTGTCCGAAAGCGGCCGTGCATCAGATGATGCAGGTGATGGTTCCTGGCTCGACGTCTTTCGAAGGCGTCGAGGCTCTCAAACCCGGGCACATGCTGATCGCAAACCTGCGTGGCGATCGACTCGAGGTAGAAACAAAACGTTGGTGGGATTTCGAATTCCCCGATTCGCACGAAGAGGGCGTCGACCCGACGGAGTATGTGCAAGGCGTTCAGGAACGATTGATCGATGCGGTGGCCACGCGGTTGGAGGCCGACGTGCCGGTGGGTTGCTACTTGTCCGGCGGTATCGACAGTTGTTCGATTTTGGGCCTCGCGACAAACCTACAGCAGTCGCCCATCAAGGCGTTCACGATCGCATTCGATAGCGACGAATACGACGAGTCGAACATTGCTCGCCGAATGGCCGAGAGCACCGGTGCGGAGCAGGAGTTGCTGCGGTTGACCGAAAAAGAACTCTACGGTCCCGCGTTCGAGCGAGCGACATGGCACGCCGAGCGGACTTTCTACAACACGCTCGCCGTTGCCAAATGGCACATGAGCCGCCGAGTCCGGGCGTGTAACTACAAAGCGGTCATCACCGGTGAAGGATCCGACGAGTTGTTCGGCGGATACCCGTTCTTCCAACGCGATTGGTTGGGACGCGACAGCGAGGGGGGGATCTTTGCCGGTGCGATTCTGGCCGAGGAAGATCAGACTCATAACGCATGGCAGGACCTTTGTGGTTTCACGCCGTCCTGGATTCAACCGTGGATGATGGTTCTCGAACGAGTCAAGCCGTTGTTCAGCTCGTCGGTGCAGGATCTCCTGGCTGACTATGATCCGGTCGCAGAGGTTGCCGGTGCGATCGATCCGGACATGGTCCGCGGACGCCATCGTCTCGACATCTCGCAGTACACGTGGAGCAAGACGATGCTCGAGGGGCAGATCCTCACGTGGGGCGGTGACCGAATGGACATGGCCAACTCGATGGAAGCCCGGCCGGCGTTTCTGGATCACCACGTTGCCGAGTACGCGACGACAATCCCACCGGATGTCCGTATCCGTGACGGCGTGGAAAAATGGGTGTTGCGAGAAGCGATGGTGAACGTGCTGCCGCGTGAGCTTTACGAGCGTAAGAAGTTCGCCTTCATGGCACCCCCGGCACACACCGATCCGGTGAAAAAAGCGGCGGTGCAGGAAATGATTAACCACTGGTTGACCCCCGAACGTGTTGCCGCGGTCGGCTTATTCGACTACGGTCGGCTCTCCCAATTCCTGACCGATGCGTGGAACGAAACCGATGGCACGCTTGCACGTCGCAACGACATCGTGATGAACCACGCGCTGCAACTGCACATGCTGCACGGTCAATATGTCGAAGGACTTCCGCTGCCGGCGGTTGACTGATCATGCCAACACTGCGAGTCGACTTGCAACGAATCAAATCGGATATCCTCTCGCTCGCGGAGATCGGTCGAGACCCGGTTGACCACGGCATCTACCGAATGGCGTTCACGGACGCCGATATGGAAGGGAAGCGTTGGTTGACCGATCAAATCGACGCCGCCGGATTGCCTCACTGGACCGATGGTGCAGCGAATATCTCGTCCAAGGTCGAAGGTACCAGCGGTGCACCGGAGATTTTGATCGGATCTCACATCGACACGGTTCCCTGCGCCGGGGCTCTCGACGGAACCCTCGGCGTGATCGTGGGGCTCGAGTGCCTGCGTTGTCTCCGCGAGGCGAACGTGTCACTCGAGCGTACGATCGAGTTGGTTGCCTTCAGCGATGAGGAGGGACGGTTCGGAGGAATGTTCGGGTCGCAATCCGTCTGTGGAGAGATCAATCCTGAAAAACTCGCCACGATGACCGACATGAACGGTGTCCGGCTCGAAGACGAACTCGTCCGTCACGGCCTCGATCCGATGGGGGCTCTCGACGCGGCTCGGAACCCAGAAACGATCGAAGGCTATTTGGAACTGCACATCGAGCAAGGGCCGGTTCTCGATCGGATCGGGAAACCGGTCGGAATTGTCGACGAAATCACTGGCCTTTTCACGTGGTCGGTGCGATTCAAGGGCGAGGCGAATCACGCCGGAACCACTCCCATGAATATGCGGAACGATGCGTTCATGGGGCTCGCCGATTTTGCTCATGAGATCCCGCGGATTTTGGATGAAAACGGCAGCGACCGGAGCCGGGCGACGATCGGCAAGGCACAAATCCTGCCCGGTGCCACGAACACCGTTCCGGGGTTGGTCGAGTTTTCTTTGGACGTTCGTGATACCTCCGATGAAGTCCTCGACGAACTCGCCACGGCGTTTCGCAAAGCGTTGTCGGCGATCGCCCGTCGCAGGCATCTGATGTTCGAATTCGAACAGAAAAGCTACATCGCACCGGTGAAGTGCAGCCAGAAGATGATCGACGCGTTGACGAATCAGAGTTCCTTGTTGGGGTTGGATTCGAATACAATGCCCAGCGGAGCCGCTCACGATGCCCAGATCATGGGACGGATGGTTCCCGTTGGAATGATTTTCGTCCCCAGCAAAGGGGGGCAAAGTCATTCGCCGTCCGAATGGACCGCGTGGGCGGACATCGAGGCGGGTGCCAACGTGATGCTCAACACCCTTGTACAGCTTGCCAGTTAATCAATGATCGACGATATCGACCCGTCCAACCCGCACCTCGATCCTCTTCGCGACGCGTATCACGAGTCGTTCATCGACAACCCCAAGCACATGGAGTTCCTCACCGGGAGGAACACGGCGTTGTTGTGCATCGATCTGCAATATCTCGACGCGGCTCCCGGGTGCGGCGTCTTTGCCGATTCCGAAGCCAGCGGGGTTCCGCCCGAAGCCCAGGAGTACTATTTCGACCGCCTCGAAAAAATCGTTCTTCCGGGAGTGCGGAAACTGCAAGACGCGTTTCGCCAGCACGGTCTCGAGGTTATTCATACTCGCATCCAGTCACTGACGCAGAACGGTCGTGATCGAGGAATGGGGCACAAACGTCTCAATCTGCTCGCGCCTCCTGGCTCACGCGAGGCCGAGTTTATCGATCAAGTCGCACCGGCCCCGGCCTACGACGAGATTGTGATTAACAAGACCGCGAGCGGAGTGTTCTCGTCCACCAATCTGCACTACGTGCTGAAGAATCTAGGCATCGAGTCGTTGTTTGTCGTCGGCGTCTACACCAACGAATGCGTCGAAACAACGATCCGCGATGCTTGCGACCTGGGCTACCTCGTCACCATGGTCGAAGATTGTTGTGCGACGGTGACGCCGGAACTGCACGAAGCCTCGCTGTCAACGCTGCGTGATCGCTACGCCCGGGTTCTCACCCTCAAAGAAACGCTCGGTGATGTTGACACCAAAGTTCCGATGCTCGACTGAATCGGCTCGCGATGCGATGCGTCTGAGGATGCGGTTAGATTGACGTAGCCGATGTCGGCAGACTTCGGTGTTCTGAATTCAAGCGAGTTTCGCGACCGTAAGACACGCCGTGCCAAAATACGGGCAAGAAGTGACGATGATTGGTCAAGCGTTTGTGGAATCGGAATTGGCGTCGGTCGTTGCTGGAGGAGTACCGAACGCGATGTGGAAAATGCGCGGGTCACGCAAACCTAACGCGACCCAAGCGATCACGCCTAACATGACAGGGACGAAAAAGGGCTCACCCACTCGCACATGAGACGCGGTGGCTCCGCCGAGGTACGCCGACAGCAATATCGCGCCAACAAACGCGGTTCGCGGGATGAGAAACAGGACCGCGATGGCGACCTCGACGATCCCAATTTTGAACATCACGTCGGACTCCCAACCCAGGTGTCCGAACATCTCCGCCTTGCCCTCCCACTCGGTAAATTTGCCGCTCGCGCTGCCGAAACACAGCATGGCGAAGATCAGACCACTGATGATCCAACCTGCGATTCTGGTTTTTGATTTTTTCATAGTCGTGCTGCAGATGTGTTGAGAAGGGTGAACGTGTTGAGTTGAGACCGTTTTGAAGAATACGCAACCGATTTGCGAAATTTCGGCGGACTGATTGCCGCGGTGGAGCCTCAGCGGCGTTTATGAACGCCTCGCATAAATTGGGTCCACTCACCCTGGTCGCCTTGCATTTCGCTAATCATCAACCATTGGTCGGGATCGACGATTTCGATCGTGTCTCGATACAAACCGGTTCCTTCGCCGTCAAATTTCGGCCCTTCTGAATTCAGGGTGAGGCGTTTGCCGGTTTCGTCGAGCACGCCGTGGTACGGCCAAATGTTGTTCATCATCGATCCGACGAATGTTCCCACATAAGCATTCTTTGCCGGGTCAAACCCCAGCGTCATGATCGCCGACCATTTGCCGTCTTCGGTTTCCCCGCCACTGCTTTTTCCCCGCCACTGCTTTCGCAGATCACCCAGAGACCACCGAGCATGCGGCACTTCATCGTTCCCGACGATTGCGTTTTCTCGCCATCGGGGCCATCGCAATTGTGATCGAATGACCAAATCCCGTCCAGTTGGGTGAGCCATTGGTGTTCGGATTGTGGTTTTGCAAACATCTCGTTCCTCGAAATGGGGCGTATCAGGCAGGCGAGTTACCGAGGGGATGAAAGTCGACTCCTCGTCTTACGTTTGCCATTAGACGAACGACGTCGCTGCTAATCGACAGCCCGCGGGAAAAATTTTTGTTCGCGAGAGAGTTGGTTCAGCGACGTTCGTGCAGCGACCGAGTTGAATGTGCTTTCTCAAACCGGCATTTGCTTGTGCCGACAGATGTTTCGCAGGCCTTGGATTCCGGTTGGTGGTTCGGGACGCCATGGGATCAACGCCATGCGATTGGCGTGCTCGGTTTGGACTTCTTCGATGAAGCCACGCTCGTATTGTTGGCGACTGCGTAGCGTTCGGTCGGTGACGTCCAATGGCGTAAGGCT
>JBICHZ010000084.1:0-2943 GCA_043101355.1 Rhodopirellula sp. JB044 | reverse complement strand
CCGCATCGACAAACCCGCTCGCCCCGAAGGCACCTCATTTCGCGGCGCGAGCCAAACGGGTGATATTCCTGTGCATGCAAGGTGGCCCCTCGCATGTCGACACATTCGACTACAAACCGCAACTCGCGAAAGATCACGGCAAGGCCGGCAAGTACGGCGGATCGCTTTTGAAATCCCCATGGGAGTTCCGCCAACGCGGCGAGAGCGGACTGTGGATTTCGGACATCTTTCCGAACGTTGCCAAGCATGCCGACGACATGACTCTGATTCGTTCGATGCAGTGCGACCAACCGGTTCATCCCGGTGCGATGACCCAGATGCATACCGGGACGGCTCAGTTCATTCGCCCGTCGCTCGGCGCGTGGTCGCTCTATGGTCTCGGAACCGAGAACGAAAGCCTGCCGGGATTCGTTTCGCTGAACCCGCCCTCGGGAAGCTCGCGAAATTATGGCAGTTCCTTTTTGCCGGCGATTTACAGTGGATCGAAAGTCGGCCGATCGTCACGATTCGGACGCGGCAACAGTGGCGAAAGCGTTCCCGACATTCGAAACCCAAACCTCTCGGAAAAACAACAACGCAAACAACTCGACTTCATCCAAACCCTCAACGAAGAAAAACTCAGACGAGAAAGATACCAGCCCGGAATTGAAGGAATGATCGAGTCCTACGAACTCGCCTTCCGGATGCAAGATGCGATGCCGGCGCTCATGGATACCTCCGACGAAACTCAGGCGACTCTCGATCTTTACGGGATCGAAAACAGCACGACCGAGAGTTTCGGCAAACAGTGTTTGCTCGCTCGACGTTTCGTCGAAGCCGGCGTGCGGTTTGTCGAAGTCACGCACGGGAACTGGGACCAGCATGTGAATCTGTCGGTCGATCACAAGGCACGTGCGGAAGCCTGTGACCAACCGATCGCAGGTCTCCTGCAGGATCTCAAACAACGCGACATGCTCAAGGACACGCTCCTGATTTGGGGCGGCGAATTTGGACGCACCCCTGCCGCTCAAGGCGGTGACGGTCGCAACCACAATAACAAAGGCTACACGACTTGGATGGCCGGTGGCGGCGTCAAAGGTGGATTCAGCTACGGCGCGACCGACGAACACGGTTATGAATCGGTCGAGAACAAATGCCACATTCATGACTGGCACGCGACAATCCTGCACCTGCTCGGACTCGACCACGAACAGTTAACCTATCGTTACGCCGGTCGAGATTTCCGCCTGACCGACGTCCACGGAAACGTCGCGACCGACATCCTCGCGTAAGCGTGTCTCGACGCGGCGTGCGTGCTCGCCACACACGAGCATCGTTGACCACCGGTGTGTTCCATGTAAACGCTGCGGTCAGTGGTCGCTCGCGAAACGAGTTTGAAATCCATCCGCCGGCTGAACATGCCGGTATTAATCACTCGTGTTTCGTGAGTTGCGATCGCAGCGAGACATCTTGTCCGTAAACGTGCCGCAACAGGCCGACGACTCAAGTAACCTTTCGACGTCGGCCGCCACGTCACGATCATCGATCGTCTGCAAAAACCAACGTCGTTCGGTGTCCTCCATGGCGTTGGCCTGCGCGAATAGCGACCGCACGACTTTGTGCCGATCAGATTGACCGGGAGGATCAGCAGCCTGATCGGAACGACATGATGAATTGGACAAGGATTGATCTCTCGTTGTTCTTAAGAACGCCTGCACCACAAAGATAGCTGGATGACTCGTCTAGACTACGCACTGGGCGACGGCATTTTCGAGTCCGGCCATCGGGTCGCCGACCGGCAGGAATTCGTGAGCGAAGTAGCCTTGAAAACCGGTGTCGGCGATCGCCCGAGCGATTGGCGGGTAGTACAGTTCCTGCGTGTCATCGAGTTCGTGACGACCAGGGTTACCGGCGGTGTGGTAGTGCCCGTAGTACGGGTGGTTCTTCTCGATGGTGCGGATGATGTCACCTTCCATAATCTGCATGTGATAGATGTCGTAGAGCAGTTTGAAGTTATCGCTGCCGACTTGTTTCACTAACTCGACGCCCCATTCACTGTTGTCGCACATGTAGTCCGCATGGTTGACTTTGCTGTTGAGCAATTCCATTTGCAACGTGACGCCTGCCGCTTCGGCGGCCGGAACGATCTTTTTCAACGCGTCGACGCAGTTCTTCATTCCAGTTTTGCGATCGATTCCACGCGCGTTCCCGCTGAAGCAGATCACGTTCTTCCAACCTTCGGCAGCGGTTGCCTCGATCGCCGCATTCATCTTTTCGAGTGCTTCGTCGTGGAACTTCGTGTCACACAATCCGTTGGCCAGTGAGTGCGAACTGACCATCGTGCAAACGAGCCCGTGTTTCTTCAGCGTCGGAAAATCGTCTGGCCCGAGCAGATCGATCCCGACCAAACCAAACTTCGTCGCGGCTTGGCACATCTCTTCCAAACTGAGTTCGCGATAACACCACTTGCAAACGGATTGATTCAGCCGGCCTTTCTTCGCGTCGGCGGATGGGTTTGCCGGGGCGTCGGCAACCGACTCTGCGGCGACGGCGGATCCCGCCGACGCCAAGGTGGCGGCACCCGCGGCAGTTGCCAGCGAACGAGATAAGAGACTGCGACGAGATACCGAATCTTCGGGGTGAGACATCAGTGAGGGATTCCGGAAGGCGGGAGGCGAATGGGGAAAGGCAGGCAACATTATATACCAACGAATCGCACAATCGCACGCGGGCGTTTCCGCCGTCGGACGCGTCACGCGACAAAGCGTCACCCGACAAAGGGTCACCCGAAAAAGCGGGAGGCGGCAAAGCGGGAGGCGGCAATTCGCAGGCGGATCCGCGAACGCCTATTTCACGAATGCTTGGAACGCAAACGCAGCACCGTCCACCCCGACCGCACGGCTTCGCGGAAGTCCAGCTTGCTATCGCCGACTGCTCTTTCGGTGAACGTGATCGGCACTTCGG
>JBICHZ010000083.1:0-5679 GCA_043101355.1 Rhodopirellula sp. JB044 | reverse complement strand
GGCCGGGGCGGAAATCACGTAGCCGGAGTCGCCTAGACTTCGGTGGTGTGTTGATGGTGGGGAGTCTGAACTCTTGGCGAGTCCAGCTACGTTGGGATAGTGGTGGGGGGGGCTGAACTCTTGGCGGGGCCAGCTACGGCGTGTTGGTTCTCGAGATCTTCATCGGAATGCGAAATTTTTCATGTTCTTGTTTGTGGGTCTTGGGGAAGGTTTTCGGGGGCAACTTGCGAACCATGGCGGGCGAATGATCCTTACAATCGGCATCATCATTGTGGGGGCTCAGGGGATTTCGTCGACCAGCGAAGCCCCCTTCGCCTAGGACGGTTTCCCCAACTAGGATGGTGGTCCTCTTTCGTCGCCGATAATCGGTTACTCCGTCTCCTTCCTATCCAAATGTCACGACAAGATGATTCTCACTCAACCACAGCTCGAACAATCGACCAACGTTGAACCGATTCGCAAGATCTGCTGCATTGGTGCCGGTTACGTTGGTGGGCCGACGATGGCCATGATCGCCAAGCAGTGCCCTGATATCGAGGTCAAGGTTGTCGACATCAACGCGGATCGGATCGCTCAGTGGAACAGCGATGATTTGCCGGTTTACGAGCCAGGTTTGGATGAGGTCGTTGCGGAAAGTCGTGGTCGAAACCTCCATTTTTCCACCGAAGTCGACCAAGCGATCGCGGACGCCCAGATGATCTTCATCTCGGTGAACACACCGACCAAACACTTCGGGGTCGGGGCGGGCCGAGCAGCGAACTTGGAATTCATCGAAAAGTGTGCCCGCAAGATCGCCGAAGTGGCACAGGGACACAAGATCGTTGTTGAAAAATCAACGCTTCCGGTGCGAACGGCCGAGGCAGTCAAAGCGATTCTCGCGGGAGCCTCGTCGGGGGCGACGTTCGACGTTTTGAGCAACCCGGAGTTCCTAGCCGAAGGCACCGCGGTGGAAGATCTGGTCGCACCGGATCGTGTCTTGATCGGTGGTGAAAGCCAAGCGGCGGTTGATGCCTTGGTTGACGTTTACGCTCACTGGGTTCCTCGTGAGAAATTGTTGACGACGAACTTGTGGAGCAGCGAGTTGTCGAAACTCACCGCGAACGCTTTCTTGGCTCAACGCGTTTCATCGATCAATTCAATTTCTGCGCTTTGCGAAGCGACCGAGGCTGACGTTGATGAAGTCGCGATGGCGATCGGGATGGACTCGCGGATCGGACCGAAGTTCTTGAAGTCTTCGGTAGGGTTTGGAGGATCGTGTTTCCAAAAAGACATTCTCAACTTGGTCTACCTGTGTGAATACTTCGGTTTGCCCGAAGTCGCCGAGTACTGGGAACAGGTCGTCAAGATGAACGACTATCAAAAGACCCGCTTTGTCCGCCGGATCGTGCGAACGTTGTTCAACACGGTGTCGGACAAGAAGATCGGCATTTGGGGTTTTGCGTTTAAGAAGGACACCAACGACACGCGTGAATCGGCAGCGATTTACATTTGCCGCGACTTGCTGCATGAACGTGCGAAAATCTCAATCTACGATCCACGGGTCGACGCGGAGCAAATTCGCCGTGATCTCGCCGACGTGATGCGAAACGGTGACTCGGAATTGAGCGCGGCGTCAGAGAAGTTGCTCAACGAAAACGTTGAGATCGTCACTGACATTCACGACGCATCCAAAGATGCCCACGGTATCGCAGTGTTGACGGAATGGGACGAGTTCAAAGACGCTGACTTCGAGCGAGTTCACAACGAAATGAAGAAGCCCGCGTTTATCTTCGACGGACGAAACATCCTGAAGAACTTGCCTTTGGCCGACATCGGCTTCATCTATCAAGGCATCGGTTTCTCACGATAGCTGTGAGGCGTCAATAGTGACGCTCACCCAGTTATTCATGGTGCGGGAACGGGGTGGGACTCTCTCAGAGCCTGCCGTTCCTGCAAACACGCCGACCCGGCATCGACGCCGGTGAGTTAGGCGTTGTCGGTAGCGGCGGCGATCATGAACTGGATTTCGGTGAGGTAGCGTTTTGGGTTACCTTTGAAAATCATGCCTGGCCCTTTGTGGTAGATCTCGCGGGTGGGCATGTCGATCTCTATGTTGTCTGCTTTGGATTGTTTGAGGATCTTTTCGTACGAGCGACCGAGTTCCTCGTATGGACCGAGGTGCATCAGTGACAAGCATTCGCCGCCGGGTAATTCCTGGACGGTGATTTCATCGGTCGATTCGCCGCGTTTGATCGGCATGGCGGCGTCGAAATTCGCGTCCTCGGCGCGGTATTCGTTGTCGTGATGCAACATCATCGGTTTGCCCGAAATGTATCTGCCGAATTTCCGTCCGATCTTGGAAAAGCCGCTACCGCAATCGCTGTACTTGCCTTTCATGCGAACGCTTGCGACGAGTTGTGGGGCGATTGATTTTCGTTCGACTTGGTAGGTTGCTTGTTGCATTTGAGTGGTCGCGTCTTTCTCGTGATGGATGGTTTTCTCGAGCAACCTGAGCACTTCGCGGTCTTTTCGCATACGTTCTCGAATCTCATCTTTCTGTGATTCGAGGAACGATATGATTTCCGCGTCGTCGTGGTGGTCGCGTAGGATCTGTTTGATGTCCGCGAGTGAGAAATCCAGGTCACGCAGCGTTGCGATCACGCGAGCGGTCTCGATTTTGGATTCGTTATAAAACCGATATCCGCTGCCTGCTTCCACGTGGGTAGGCGTAAGAAGGCCCTGTTCGTGATAGAACCGAAGGGTCTTCACGGTCAGGCCTGTCATCTTGGAAAATTCACCGATGCTGAACATGCCCGAAGTTTACGGGCTCCCGTAGGGGGAGGGTCAAGCGCCGGTTCGGATTTTTTTGAAGAGTCGCAGCCTAGGTGGTAGCGGGAATTGTGTTGAGAGCGGCTATTAAGCCAGGATGTCTTTCACCACGTTGCCATGAACGTCGGTCAGGCGGAAGTCGCGACCTTGGAAACGGTACGTCAGGCGTTCGTGATCGAGGCCGAGTTGGTGGAGGATGGTTGCTTGCAGGTCGTGGATGTGCACCGGGTTCTCGGCGACGTTGAATCCGAGTTCGTCGGAGCTGCCGTATTCGAAACCGGCTTTGACTCCGCCACCGGCCATCCACATGGTGAACGCGTCGGGATAGTGGTCGCGGCCGAGCACCTTGCTGCCCGATGTTCGTCCTTCGCGAAACGGCGTGCGTCCAAATTCACCACCCCAAATCACGAGCGTGTCTTCGAGCAGGCCGCGTTGTTTGAGATCGCGGATGAGGGCGGCGATTGGTTTGTCCATCGTCGCGCACTTTCGCGTGAGACCGTCGGTGATCCCTTCGCTCGCGGCGGTGCCGTGGAAGTCCCATCCCCAATCGAATAATTGCACGAAACGCACTCCCGATTCAACCAGTCGCCGGGCGAGCAAGCAGTTGTTCGCGAGGCTGGATTCGCCCGGCGTTGCACCGTAGTCATCGAGCGTTTGTTGTGACTCCTGCGAGATGTTCATCACGTCGGGCACCGACGCTTGCATTCGGAACGCGAGTTCGTACTGCGCGATGCGAGTCATCGTCTCGGGGTGTCCCATCGCGGCGGACTGCATTTGATTCAGATCACGCAGCGCGTCGAGGCTCTTGCGACGCAAGTCACGGTTCATGCCTGCCGGGTCGGACGAATACAAAACAGGATCGCCTTGCGAACGACACTGCACGCCTTGGTAGACCGACGGCAAGAATCCGCTGCCGAATGAATTGCTGCCGCCGTTGGGTTGCACGCCGCTGGAGATAAGGACGACGAAACCGGGCAGGTCTTCGTTTTCGCTGCCGAGCCCGTAGGTGACCCATGAGCCCATGGACGGACGGCCCGACCGTGGTGACCCCGTGAAGACGAGCAACTCCGCCGGTGCGTGATTGAATTGGTCGGTGTGCATCGAGTGGACGATGCAAAGGTCATCGGCGATGTCGTGGAAGTGGGGAATCGCATCGGACATCCACATGCCTGCTTCGCCGACGCGAGACCACTTTCGCGGTGACCCCATGAGTTTGGGTGTCCCCGATGTGAATGCAAATTCTTTGCCTTCGAGGAACGCGTCAGGACACTCTTGGCCGTCGCGTTCGGCGAGCTCGGGTTTGTAGTCGAACATGTCCAGGTTGGGTGGTGACCCGGTCATGTGAAGGTAGATCACCCGTTTGGCCTTCGGCGTGAAGTGCGAGGGCTGCACGGCGATCGGGTTGTCAGCCGGACGTGCGGCGGCGGCTCCATCGGCGAGCAAACTGGTCAGCGCGATCCCGCCAAGTCCAGCCGTGGATTGCTGAAGGAAATGGCGTCGGGTGCGGAGGTGAAGGGATTCGAGTCGAGGGTCCATGTCGTCGCCTTTATCGTTTCATCAACATTTCGTCGAGGTTCAAAATAACGTTGCCGAGCACCGTCCAGGTGGCATAGTCGTGCATGCCGACCTGATCGGTGAGTGCGTCTTCTGCGAGCGGGCCGAGCGGGGCGGTCGCCATCTGCTCGGCGTCGTCGGGATGTTCGCGGTAGTACGCGTTGAGTTCGCCCGCCAACTGTTCGATACGTGCCGCCTCTTCTGAGGATGGATCTCGCAACAACGTTCGGTGGAACAATCGCATCACTCGTTCGTCGGTAGAATCGGACGAGGCGATGACGTTCCTTGCCAACGCCTGAGCGGCTTCGATGTAGACCGGATCGTTAAGCGTGACGAGTGCCTGCAAAGGCGTGTTGGTTCGAATGCGACGGACCGTGCAGACCTCACGATTGGGTGCATCGAACTGTGCCATCGATGGATAGGGGCTCGAGCGACGCCACATCGTGTAGATGCCGCGTCGGTAGCGGTCTTCCCCTTTGCTGGTTTGCCAATCGGTGGCGGAGCCGAACGCCGCCTTCAGCCCGAGGTCCGGTTGCATCGGACGAACCGGAGCACCGTACATCTTGGGGCTCAACAGACCGCTGACGAACAACGCTTGGTCGCGAACCATTTCGGCGGACGCGCGAAAACGTGGACCGCGTGCACAAAGCCGATTGGCGGGATCCGTTTCGATCAGTTCCGGTGTCGCTGCGCTGGACTGTCGATAGGTTGCCGAGGTCACCAGCAAACGCAACAGTGCTTTCAAGTTCCAACCGTTTTGCTGAAGTTCCACGGCGAGATAGTCGAGCAGTTTCGGATGCGATGGCAGTTCTCCTTGCGAGCCAAACTCTTCGCTGGTTTCGACCAAACCGATTCCGAAGATCTGTTCCCAGTGTCGGTTCGCGATCACGCGTGCGGTCAACGGGTTGTCTTCGTCGACGAGCCAACGGGCGAGCGTCATGCGGTCGGGGCGGTGTTTGCCTGGACCAATCTTCAATGGGTGGAACGCGGCCGGGACTCCCTCTTCGACCTGGTTCCCGTGACTGAGATAACTGCCGCGGAGATGCACGTGCGTCGTTCGGCGTTTGTTCTCGGGCAGTTGCCTCATGATGGGAACCGTGGTTTGCGGTTTGATCTTCGCAAGCCGTGATTGCAGTGACTTCAGTTCGGCACACCGGTCGTTGAGCAGCGGTGTGATCCCGCGATAGTATTCGGCGAGCTTCTTTTGCTCGTTAGCACGCAGTGGTGACGACGTGCGGACCAGCTCTTGAATGTCTTTGGGCAGTTTCGTCCATCGCGGCAGCGAGTCGTCCGTCGTTACCGAGAGTCGGATACGAT
>JBICHZ010000082.1:0-6410 GCA_043101355.1 Rhodopirellula sp. JB044 | reverse complement strand
AACACCAAATAGGAGAGCCACAGTGAACGATGAAGCCATAGAACCAACTGACCTTCACACCAAGGAAAGCAAACAGGAACGAAGGGAGTCCAACGCTTCCAACGTTCCGTCCCCTTCCTCAACGATACGCGAGATCGCGGAAGAAAGAACAACACCGCAATTGCCAACGCGACCAGCATGAAAGAGACGCCCGCACTGCCCCCCTGACACAGAACACCGATCGCAACAAGCAACGCCCCCGCCGCCAAACAAACCGACTTTGCCGACACGCGTTGCTCGTCACTCGACCGCACCAAACATCCCCCCAACATCAACGCGGCGCCGATCACCGCGAGCACCAATCCGACGACCGACAAATCGACGCGCCATGAGGGAACATTTTCAACTTCGAGCATCACGGTTTCGCCGGCCGCCAAGATCGGCATGTTGAGTTGTAACTGCGACAACGGATCAACGTTTGCAAACGCCACCACCGCGGTCATCAACGCGACACCGATCGCGGCGAGATAGCCCAGCAGTTCGCCTCCGGTCCAGAACGAACCTCGCCCCCCACACCAAACACCCGCTGCGACGAGGACCAAGATCGCACCGAGTGAAATCAACCCGTATCTTGCGACCCAATCGAACCCGCTCGCCGATCGGACCGGAGTCGTCGGCTCGACCGTGCCACCGCTCGGCACCAAAACCAGTTTTTCGTCCCCAACCACCTTCCATTGTGTTTTCAGAACAGGGGCCATGATGGTCGGCAACGTGAGTTCAGCCTTCGAGGAACTCACGGCCGGTTTCCCCAACCGCAAACTCACCCGCACCGGCTCGTTCGGATCGGTTCCGCCGGGCAACGGAATCAGCGTGGCATCGCCCGCCCGCCGCGCCGTCACCGGACGATCGTTTACCGACACCGCCCACAATTTGACCGGTTCGGCAGGCAACTCGATCTGCAAAGTCCGCCGGCCTCGCGACTTCACGAAGTAAACCACATCGGTCACGAGTTCGCCGTCTTTCGACACCCGGCTGTTCGCTTCGGCAAACTCGACGACCTGTGTCACCATCGTTCCCGGCTCGAACCATTCGACATTCAAATTTAACGCGAACGGGCGTTCGGTATACTGCCACGTTCCCAACGACGGCGACGTGCTCAACAACCGAAACTCGGCGGGCAACTCCAACGGATCGAGCACCAACAAATCTTCGCTCATCGAACTCGTCGTCATCTCAACCTGCATCGGGCTGACGACCTGGATAAAACCTCGTTCGCTCTGCACGTCCAACGGAGTTACCAACACGGCCTCGAATTCGCCAGATCTATAAACGGCCTCTTTCTCAAACGTCACCAACAACGTGTACGCGCCCATCACCGGCTGATGCAGCGACACGATTAACGTTTCACCCTCGCGCTGCCACGTTCGGATGTCTTGCCCGTCGACCATCACATTGCCGAGCGATTCAGGAACGGTCAGCCGCCACTGTGACACGGGGGCACCGGTCACGAAGTAGTTGATCAAGGCACTGCCGTAGACGGTGCCTTGGCTGAGCGAATAAAGATGAAACGCGTCCGACTGCACGTTGCGATCGAGCGGTTCGATTTGCAGCACCGCGTTCCAACCGAGTTCACGGATTCGAAACGCGTGCTGCAGGTTCGCGACCGGTTTGGGAAAATACGACAGTGGTTTTTCAACCAACAACTCCGTCTCATTGATTGCCGTCCGAAACCCTGGCGTTGCCACGATCCCGATGTCACCACGAACCGACTTCACGCCGGGGTATTTCACCACCGGCAACGTCCACGGCCCGGCTTCGGCGGGTTGGTTCTTCTCCAGTTGCAACGTCACGAGTTGCCTGCCGATCACGTCCGCCGCAAAAATGACTTTAAGATTCCGTTGCTCCTCGACGACGTCACCCGACGCGATGTAATCCGCGACGCTCGCTCCCGTGACAGCAACGACGGAATAGTCGCCGGGGATCGAAAAATCCCAATCCCGAATCTTGGCTTCGCGGATGTCCAACTCCACATCCGCCACGATCGTGCGATCGGTCTCGGCGAGTTGATAGAGCACCGTTTCGGCCACGTTGACCTCAGGCTGGATTCGATCCGCAACGACAGTGAAAGAGTACTCCGCCGAAGGAAATCGGTACACGAATGTTTGTCGGGCGTCGATCGAATCACCGGGGAACTGATCCGGTGATAGTTGATTGAGTCCATTCAAATCGGTCGGCTCGAGTCGCACCGAACCGGAGTTGGACAATCGAATGTGACCGGAATGTCGGATCGCGCCGGCAGGGTCCAACCGCAACCCCTCGACTCGTACCGGAAACGCACTCAGCGGCGTTTGACTGCGGAACGTGAACCGACTCGTTGACGTGATCGGGCTACTGAGCACCGCGTGCAGCGTGCGTTTTTCTCCATCGCCTTCCACCTTCCACGAGACCAGATCTTTCCCACTCACATCGAGAATTTCACCCGGGCCGTGCATGTCGATATCGATCGAACGCAGCTCGCCCTGCAAGACCTGAAACTCGATCTCATGATCTTGCCGCAGCAACCCCGCCCCGACACTCGCTTCGATCCGACTCGACGTCGTAAAGAACAATTTGCCCTCGCCGGTTTGCCGCGAGGTCTTCCAGATCATTCGAGTGCGACCGCTCGCCGGTAGGAAGCCAACCCATTGGTCGTCAGAGCGTTTGGGAACGACCGAATCTCCGGTCGACTCAAACTCCAAATCCTCAACTAAACCCTCGAGGACGATCGGCATCACCGCGCCGCCCGCGACCCGAAAGTCCAACGAATGACGGCCGTCACCGAGTCGTTTGAGCCGAGCAACGAACTCGATCTCGACCGTGAATTCGCCCTCTTGAGGAAACGTCAGTTGGTACTCCGAGGACTTCTGAACCTTCGTCAACTGCAGGCGAAAATCGTCGTCTTGCGGAAGCCGACTGATCGCGGCGTCACCGGACAGAACGGTCGCCGATGCGCCCGCCGTGTTGACCTGCGCCGTTCCACTGAACACGAACCGCGCCGATCGCGAATCCGGTTCGACCGTTCCGCTTAACCGCGTGTCGCTCCATTCGACCGGTGCCAACGCCGCGCCCGCTTTCCCGATCCGCAATCGAACGGTGCCTCCCGTTGACGTCTGCAACCGCGTCTCTCCATCCGCAGACTCTAGCGGAACAAATCCTTTCGCCGATAGCAGGTCGATCCGGACCGACGGCACCGCCTGCACGGTCATCATCGAATCGAATCCGATCGCGTCGCCTTTGCCGAGGTGTGGCAGTTGCACGGAAATCGGCAAGCCGTCGATCTTGGTAAGCATCGTGACGTTCACCCGAGCCTGCTCGGCGTCCTCCTTGACCCGCAGGTCGAGGAATCGTTCGCCACCGGTTTGCCGGACCGACCAAGACAGCAACTCGTCCGACTTTACCGACGCGACGCGTCCGTTGCCTCGCAATCCGTAGCTCACCGTTCCCGGTTTCCCCTGGACCACCTTCACGGTCAATTCGATCGACTGTGTGATTTCCTTCTCGCCGACACGCACTGTCGCCTCCGCCGATCCGGTGTGAAGCAATTGGGGTTCCGGCGTGTCACCGAGTGCTTCGATGACGATGACTCCCTTGCGGTGACCGTCGCCCGATTGCAAGGCTGTCGGCGGATCACCGGACTGATCATCGGACTGATCCCCGTCCGCTGCATGGATCATTGCGATGGGCATCACGGCGGCGAAGAAGCCCACAAAACAAACGCGTGCCCAAAACGTACGAACGGAACGATTGACGGCGGAGGCCGACTGACAAAGAGAAGACATAAGATCGGTTCCTATTCTCGTTCGAGTTGCTGGACTTGCTGGATCATTTGCTGCAGTTCGTTAACACGCGAGACTCGACGTGAACGTTCGGGAAGCGACGACAGTATTGAATACAGTTGATCGAGTTGGACGTTCTCGCCGCGTGGTTCGCCTCTCAGTTTGGCGGCCAAGAAAGCCGCCGATGCGGCGACTCGCATCGACTCCGGGGATTCGTCGAGACGAGGAACATCGGCGTGATACGGGATCGGCCAACGGTTCTCGACCATCAGACCGGTCGACAAGTCGCGATAGCGCACCGAAACCGATCCCACGTCGCCTTCCCCGTCTGGTTTGGCTTCGATCTCGTAAACCGCGACGCCCGCTTCTTCGGCGGCCATCTCGGCAGCGTCAACGGAATCGTTGCGGAAGTCTTCCTTCTTCAAGCGATGCTTTTCAAAACCTAACAGACGATAGTTGCCGACACGGTCCGGATTGAACTCGACCTGCACCTTGACGTTCTTCGCGGACGGACGGAGAGCACCGGCGATCTGTTTCGCAAAGGAAGCGTCGGCGGATTCGATCGAATCGAGCAAATAATAACGCCCGTCCCCTTTTCGGGTCATCGATTCGAGCACCTCGTCGTTCAGCCCGTCGGCGATAATTCCAGCCGCGTCGAAGGCGATCCCGTTGTCGCGAATCTGAGTGATCATCGACGCTAAATTCGCTGGATCGGCGTCGCCCAAGTTGACGGCACCATCGGTCAACAGCACGATTCGGTTTTGCGCGTTCTCGGACTGTTGTTCCTGTGCCTTTTCAAACGCCAACTGCAACGCCGATTCAATGTTCGTGCCACCTTCACTCGGCAACTGATCGATCAGCGAAACCAACTCCCCGGCTCGCTCGCCAGGAACCCGATCGGCCAGCAAACGCGGCTGGCTGGCGAAGCTGATCAACGTGATCGCGTCATTGGGCTGCAGTTGCTCGGCTAAAGTAGCGAACGCTTTGCGTACGGTATCCTGGCGGTCAATCCGCTCCATCGACCCAGAGTTGTCCAGCAAACACGTCAATCGTAGCGGCGTCTGCGCGGCGCGGCCGGCCGCAGCGGTACGCATCGATATCCGCAGTAGATTGCGTTGCTGCATGAAGGGGTGAATCGCCTGTTCGACCTGGCAGGCAACCTTTTCTTCCTGCGGCGGCGTGGGGTCGCGATAGTCGAACGCGTTGACGAATTCTTCAACACGGACCTTCGCCGGGTCGGGCCAAATCCCGTTGGCGAGCGAGTTCTGTGCGAGTTTGAACGAAACGTCGCTGACGTGCAGCGAGAACGTGGAAAACGGTTCCTCGAGTGCGTTCTTCTCATTGACAACCATCGTTTCTTTGGATCGTCGCAGAAACTCGCGACGCGACTGGCGATTGAGCACTGTGCGTGGCGCGGCGTTTTGCGTCCGCTGCGACTTCAACTGACTCTCTTCCGTCTGAGATAGCCTCAGCCGCGGGGTGGAAACTCTGTCGAGTTCCCTCAATTCTTCGATTTCAACGACACCGCCCGCCACCACGTTCGGGTCGAATTCGGACTGCGCCACCTCGTCTTCGGTAGTCTCACGCAACCGAGCTTCCACTTCGCGTCCCAAGGCAAAATCGCGTTGCTCGCTCAGCGATCGACGAAGCCCCCGCGTCTTCGCCGCTTCCTGTTTGTCCGCAAAATCCAGCTTGCCCGCATTCTCCTTGGCCGCATTCTGCTTGCCCGCATTCTGCTCGACCACTGACCGAGTATTCAAGTTGCCGCGTCCATAGTCAGACGGCGCGTTCCGCGGTTCTCCCTCACTGCCCCCGGGCGGCATACGCTCTGCGCCTGACTTCTTCAAATCCGAAGTCACGACTCCCGAGTCAAAACGCGGCCGTATTCCTCGTGTCGCCAGAGGCCGTTGTGGTTCGGTTGTAGGCGTGGGCACGCCATACTGAAACTCGCTCCGGCCAGAAAAATCGCGTGTGTACCGATCATCGAACGCAAACGGGGGCGAGACCGGTGCGGTTTGCTGTGACGCCCCGAGTTGTTGTTCGCCCTGCTCTAGTCCAGACCAACCGAGGTACGCTCGGCTATCGCCCAATATGTTTTCGCGATCTTCGATCGAGTCTGCCAATCGCGATTCGTCCTGTTCAGATGGAGTCGCCACCCCGTCGACCGATCCGCGACCGCTCAACGGTTTCCCCCCCAAAACTCCTCGCCGGGTCGAGCCGCTCGTTCCGCCGCCCATGCCTCCTCCCATGCCTCCTCCCATGCCTCCGCTGAAAGACCCTACACCGAAACCTTCGCCGTCGAATTCCTCCATTCCAAAACTTTCACCCGCCATCGCTTGTCCCGCCGACCTCACTCCCCGGCCCTTCCTGTTTTCCACGATTGAGGGTCGCGATGACGGCCGGTCTTCGGTAATCACAACACCCGCTGTCACAGCCGATTCGGGCACAGCTGACGCGAAAGGATCGTCTGCCACATTGGCCTCTAACCAGATGCCGCTGTCTCGACCGTTGGCATCGCCAAACGGCCCAACAAAATCGGAATCCGTGTTCCCCCAAGGAACGCGAGAGGGAGTGGAAGCCGACCCCGGCATCACGGGAGCAGGCATGGCCGCAGGA
>JBICHZ010000081.1:0-6842 GCA_043101355.1 Rhodopirellula sp. JB044 | reverse complement strand
AGTTCTTTCGCGAGTTGGCAAAGATGGGCGGGTTCATCGGCCGAAAAGGAGACGGCGAACCCGGGTGGATGACGATCTGGCGAGGTTATCGAGAACTCACCCTGCTACTTGACGGAATGCGGCTGGCGGAGCAAACCAGATCGAAAAGTTGTGGGTAAAGACAAGCGTGTTGACCGCGGCTAACGCCGATCCGCTGATTGGTAATTGAATCGGTTTCTAGCATCGTTGGAGTGAGTTATCTGACTTGCGTCCTGGGATCGTTGAGGAGAATCCCGATGGCTCGTGCTCGACGTTGGTGTTTGTTTGCTACCGAAACGAGCCTCAGCCGCGATTGTCTTTCAGATGCTACAATCGATCACCCGGCATGGCTGCCGTTCGTCTGTAGCGGTTTCGAATGGGGGATGAATCAAAAGAATGCACACGGTGGATGATGCTCTATCTAAACGGCGGGCTGTTCTGGAAACGGTCTTTGGCTTTTCTCAATCCGATTTAGTCGCTAATCAGTCCGGTGAATTATCGGCAGCTCAGAAGGAACGGGTATCGAGTAAGCATTACGCCAATTCACGTTTCGCGTGGGTTGCCTTCTCGATCATTTTTGCATTTGGTTTCCTGGGTTTCTGTGCAGATATGCTTCGCACAGGCGCCTTCGGGATGAAGCCCTTGTTGGCGTATGCCGGTGTAACAGGGTTATTCGGTCTCATTCTGTGGGGCTTCATCCTTCATCACCGGAATCAGATGAAGCGAACTCTTCGTGACGGGAGGACTTATCCTGTAAAGGGCAGAATCCAGTTGTTCACGATGCGGAATGAGAAATTACTGCATCGATATATTTGCATAGACGATCATCGCTTTCAGATTGAGCGATATGATTACTTTGAATTGCTGCAGCAGGCTGGTTTTACAGGACAGGAAGCCATCATGTACGTTTCGACGCCGCGAAAGGCAGTTCAGTCGGTTGAGTTGATAGCCTGAGTGAGCCACCCGCGATTGTTGGATGTAATCTGGGAACAGCGGTCGGTGATGGGTTGAGGGTACTCTACAAAGCAGTGTCACCGGAACGAGTGGCCAGGTTGCTCAGCAAGGCTCCAACGTTGGTAGCGACCATTGGTACTACTTCGTAATCGTGTCGCTAGCGGAGCTCTTAATCGGGGCCGGTTGATAGTCGGGTGGAAGTTGGCTGGTGTACTCTTCCAATTCACTTTTTTCTATGCCTCCTGGAACGGTTGAGCCTGAACCGCAACCGACGCAAAGAACGGCTGCAAATAGGAGGGGCATAACTGTCGATGTGCGAATCATTTTAGGGGCTCTTGGTGGGTGGGAACGCGAAAACGAAGCCAAGCGAACGAGGGAATTGGAATCAGCCGAGTCAGCAACCGCGTTCACAGCGGTCATTTGTCAGGCGTCGAATGACGGAAGAGTTGATTGGGAAAGGATAATGGTCGCATCCACAAACATCGGATTTGGTGTGATGTCGTGGACCTTGCCCTAAGGACCATTCGGTTAGCGTTCTTTCATAGCTTGTTCGGCCTCCTCTGCTAGGCGTGCTTGTTCGGCGTTGTACTCTTCCCAGTCTTCTGCGGTCATGTCAGCGAATGTATTGGTTCCGCTTGCATCGCTCGGCCCGTTGCAGCCAGCGAATACGAGCCCTGAAAGAATGCAAATCAAGAATGGGCAGTAGATACGGTGCATCACATCTCCAGCAAAATTATGAGCGGAAAGGGGGCGGAAAGTCCGAAACGAAGGAAGGCATCCATCGCGAGTGTTGAATTCTGGGCAGGTATTGCTCAATCACTTGCCTGCAGTGAAGCTAGGGCAGCGATCAGTTGATCGCCGATCGATCAGCCTCAGGCAGGACGCACCACTGGGAAAGGTTCTCAGTGGCGCGTAATAAGGCTTGCGAGTTTCTAAAACTCTTCGTCGATCACTTCTTGGTTGGCACGCGTGCCGAGGGCACCCCATAGGCCGTAAGGGCTCTTGCTTCCAGGTGCTTGAGCGCCCGTTCCACCCGACCAGACTTGAGGGCTATTTGGATTTCCTGCCTCAATCGAGTCGGTGACGAATTTCACAGCACCATCTCCCATGAGCACGTGAGCGCCGCCTGAGTGTCGGCTCGATACGGTTGCGATGCCATCCAGGTCGGTCCCATTGCTGCGAGAGCAGAACCCCTTATTTGGCGGCAGGATGGTCATGCAGCCAGAGTGGATGGGTTTTGCACACGCCCAACGATAACCGCGCCCTCTGTCTTGTCGTGAATCACGCTGCCATTTCATCGGCTTCTCTGGGTTGGGACCACTCGGGTGCTCTTCGCAAATGTTTGGATTTTGGCGAATATTGACGTTCGTTGCGTCAAGATTTCCACCGGTCAGATTACCAGCAGGTACCACGGTCCGTTTGTCCTTGTCTTGGATATACGTGGCAATCTCGCCCATTGCGATGGTGTTTGAGAGACCATCCAAAACGTCTCGAAACGCGGACGCCCTAAACGCGAACGGCTTGAAGAATCCACGGTGAGTCGACCGGGAGTCTTCAGCTCGGAATGTAGGGTCAGTGCGTGTCTGATCCCACGTTCCGTACATGACGTTGTAGCTAGCATCTCCCAAGCAAGCGGCATAGTTTGTACGTGCCAAAGCAGGCCGCCCCTTGCCTTGATCGCTGGGGCAGCGGAAGGCGGGAAATTCAGTTGACCAAGGGATGTATGCAGCTTGCGAAGGCGTCGGCCCCATGGCAGGCCAAGGCGCCGCTGGGGTTCCAATCGCGGCTCCGGTATTGCCGTCGGCTCGCTCCGCACTGGGATTGCTAATCTGCTCCCATGTGGCCTGCTGTTCCACAAAGGGAAGGATGCCGACCAACATACTCAATCGGTAATTATTGAAGTTGTTCGAGTTACTCCAAGCATTGAGCCCGCCGCCACCGTTGCCGGTGCCGGTGCCATGCTTGGGAAGCTTTTGATAGGCAGCATGGTAATTGTGAATCGCCAAGCCAATTTGTTTGAAGTTATTACTACAACTCATGCGTCGGGCCGCTTCACGAGCTGCCTGCACTGCGGGCAACAACAGCCCAACTAAAACACCGATGATGGCGATCACGACAAGCAATTCCACTAGCGTGAAACCGCGTCGCATTCCAGATTTACACATCTCAATCCTCGCTATTGAAAAATATTTAGTACAACCAAAACATATCGCCCGTGATTGTTCATGGGCGGATCTCATCCGAGCCGGCGCGCACTCGCTTTGCTCAGAACAACAAATCGAAAAAGACACCTCGATCGACGGGGACTCGGGTTAGAAGTCACCGTCAATTACCTCACCGACATTGGCAGTCCCGAGGGCTCCCCACAGTCCGAATGGGCTGTCGTCGCCATGAGAAGCGCCCGCGCGATTGAAGACGATGCAACGTGCTTGCTGTTGGTTACCTGCCTCGATCGAGTCGGTGATGAACTTCACCGCCCCGTCTCCCATCAGCATGTGGCAGCCACCCTGGTGACGACTGCCGGGAGGAAGCACTCCATATTCCCCTGGATCATCGGCCCCCATGCAGATCACGCTGTTGGGAGGGCTGCAGATCATGACGGCAGTGAACAATGGCCTGCCGTATGCCCATTTGTAACCGCGACGATTTTCAGCATCGGTGAACGTTCCGAGCGCCGTCGCATCCCCCCAGAACTGAGGTCGTTCGGGATCTAGAAACTGATTGCATTCTTGGCTAAAACCGGCAATGTTGAGCATATTCACGCCGACCGGCTGCACCGGTCGTGTTTTTCCATCGTTATCCCCGAGATCCGTCGCGATTTCGCCTGCGCAAAACGTGTTGGATAGACCATCGGTGATGTCGGAAAACGTTCGCACCGTCCGGGAGCGGAAGAATCCACGGCAAGCCGCGCCCGCGTTGCGTTCCCAAGCCGAACTATTTTCCAACAGCCCATCATCGTCTCGGACGTGACCATAGTGAGAGTGATGCAGGCTATCACCCAATGACGCGGCGTAATTCGTTCGACCTTGTGAAGGCAGGCCCACACCAGGATCACTAGGGCACCTCAGCGTCGGAATGTTGGTCAGCCATGGTTGGTACGGGTTTGCTGTGTGGTCAGAAAGCGTTCGGGCAGGCGAAGGCCCCATCGCTTGAAAGAATGGTGCGACGCCATCTTCATCAGGGTCAAGCGGATTGGAGATCTGCTCCCAAAGTGCTTGTTGCTCGATATAAGGCGTCAGCCCCACCAACCAACTCAATCGGAAGCGATTGTGTCCGCCGGCAACATCGGTCTCGGGGCTGGGCGTATTAGGATTGCTGGCATTGGTTGTCCCGCCCGACTGCATCGGGATTTCATTGAATGCGGAATGATAGTTGTGTAAACCAAGCCCGATCTGTTTGAAATTGTTACTGCAACTCATGCGTCGGGCGGCTTCGCGAGCAGCCTGAACTGCGGGAAGCAAAAGTCCGACGAGAACACCGATGATGGCAATGACCACCAGTAGCTCAACAAGAGTGAACCCGATTCTTGATTTCAACGGTTTCATCTGAAAATACCCTATAGGAAAAACGAAAAGTGGCCTGCAAAAATACATAATGCTAGAGCGTGTCCGTGCGACCGAGCGATAACTCGTCGAGAGCGAGTGCGACCCATGCGATCGAAGGATGCCAATGCCTTCGATTCGTTACGGCGCACTAAATTTGATTGGTTGAGTTCTGATAGATCGGCACCTCCTTGGCGGTGCGACCCAAGTCCCGGCAATGAACTCGCTAGAGAAGATTTTATGTGCGGGGATTGATTGGGCCGCCAAATGACGTTGAAGTCATGGCGAGGATCGATGAGACAAGTGAACGAGAAAGCGCGCGTCGTGTACGCTTTGCCGTGTTGGGTATGCTCCACCAGCGTTGAAATGTTGCCGATTAAAATCTATGTATTGGCAAAGATTTTTTGCAAGTCGTTGTGGCTGCCGGGAATCGGGAGATGGCAGTGGAGTGATTGCGTGAGAGAAAATGGTTGCGATCTATCATCAAGACGGTCGCAACGTCACCGTTGCAAATGAGCCGCGCAAGAAGATGGCAAACAACCTAGCGCACCGGCTCGTTTATTCATGTCGTCGCTCTCGTTGTTTAATCGAGATTAACGAGGTGATTGTTGTGTGGCGTGCACATTTTTTTTGTATGCTGTTTGATAGCGTAGTGACGCCCTGCGAATTGGCCGCGATCAATTGGCAGTGATTTGCTGAGAAACGGTTGCGGTATTTCGAAGGAGGAGAACCCAATCATCAGTGGTTGAGTTCGGTGGTTTTCCTAGTGACACATGTTTGGATTCTCTCGGGACCGTCATGTGTCGGTCTTCGAGGAATTCTCGTCCGGTGCGAGGATTCAACCAACGCACGTCGTAGGTCTGGTCTGTGGCATGAGTCAGATCCGCAACGGCGTTCCCATCGCCATTGAGGTAGAATAGGTAAGCCTGTCCTTCTTTCACCATCGCCCAGTTGCCATCACCGGAAACGACATCATCGTCGGGACGCATGTCGGCAATGATGTCCGCCAAATGCTGGTTGAGAAAAGTGCTGGCGTTCCCCATTGCTTTCCAGCAGTCTTCGTATTTGCGGTAGTCGATGTGTCTCACATCATCGCGACCGGTGTAAAACTCCATGTGACCGCCGGCAAGGATCACGCCCCACACGGCCTCTTTCCGCACCGTATCGGCAAGTGATTTTGGTTCGCGACCCCACCAAGGCTCGTCGACGGAGACAACCCACGGGTGCCCACTGCCTTCACTCGCCTCAACCCACCTCGCAACCTCATCATGGTTGTTGAGCCGGCTTGCGGATTGCCTGGCTTTGTTGGGGGCGATCAGAAATGTTTGAAGGCTCGGTCCGGTGATGTCTTCAAAACCGATAAGTTGGGGAAGAATGTCGTCAAATCTGCCGGCCGGTCCATTGTGAATGGAAATATGGTCTTGATAGGGAGCGAGCGCCCGAATGCGAGTCGCAAACGATTTTCGTTGGGAGTGAGTGTTCGGTTTCTGAAATCCCGTGCCCTCTGCTTGGTTCTCTTCTCCAATGTTCCACGTGATTGCCATGTGGTGACCGAAGCGGGCAACGAGTTCTCTGTAGAAAATCTTTCGAGCGTTGGAGAAGGTTTCTTGCCCGTCCTTGGCTTCGAAGTAGTTCGTGTTTTCAGATTCGGAGAGTTGGAAATGAACCATCAGGCCCATCTTGTCAAAGTGAGTGAAAAGTATCTCCCATTGAGCAAGCTTGGAAACGTCGTACACATCGATTGCATCTTCGCTGGTCCAAGGCCAGGCTTCTCTGCCATCGCCGTAGGCGTTCATGCATAGGAAGTAGTGCGAATTCACGCCCAAGGACGACAGGTAGTTGACCAGTCCGATGATGCCCTTTCCTTTGCCGTTACCCCAAGTCGGATCCCTTTCGTTCCAGTCGGGGAGGTTCGGGGCGTAGATGTCGTTGTCGTGGCCTGGGGTTCCGTCGAACTCTCCGTATTCCAATAACACCTCAGGACTATTGGCACCTAGTTTGATGAAGTAGTCTCCGTCGGCGAATTGAAGGTAGCGTTTGCCAACGTATTGGAGTTTCCCTTTCGCACGGAAGTCTTTTCCTGTTTTGTTTTGCGGGCCGATTTGAAACGCCCCCGTTTCACCATCTGGACGGATTCCACGTGTTCCGCCGGTCAGGTTTGCGGCAACGTTCTCGCCTGTAACGAAGCTAACGCTGTAGCGCCACTCGCCTTCTTCTCCTGCAGCGAAGCGTGCTTTCCATTTATTTCCGGTGGTCGCCGACGTGTTGGCGGGATCGCCGTCGGCGTCGAAAAATCCCGGGACGTTGTGTGTCTTGCCGCTCGGTGAG
>JBICHZ010000080.1:0-5637 GCA_043101355.1 Rhodopirellula sp. JB044 | reverse complement strand
GTCTTCGGGCTGCCCGTTTCCTGTCATCGCGATCAAGGTTGTTTGTGAGGATTCTTTTAACGGTAAGAGTGCGGCGGCGACTTCGTAGCCAGAATGACCGGGCATGCAGATGTCGGAGAAAACGACGTCTGGCTTGATCTCGTTCGCAACTTGAATGCCTTCCTCTGCGCCGAGCGCCATCTGTGCATGGTGTCCAAGGACGCCAATCAGTTTGACCAGCATCGTGGCGACCGCTCGAACGTCATCGATCACAACCACATTGAGCGTGGTCCCCGATGGTGCGGAGAGGATCTGTTCGCGATTCTCTTCTGTTGTGTTGGAGATTGGTAGTCGTACGACAAAACGACTTCCTGGGGATTCGTAGGTTTGGTCCAAGACAACGACGCCATCGTGTAAGTCGACGAGTTGTTGCACGAGAGTGAGTCCGATTCCGAGACCACCTTGGCTTCGTGTGACCGAACTCTCCACTTGAGTGAACATTTCGAAGATTCCTTCTGCATCTTCGGGAGCGATTCCGACACCGTTGTCTGTGATTGAGACTTCGATGGAATCATCCACCCGCGCGCATTGCAATTCGATCTCGCCGCCAGTTGGCGTGTATTTGCAGGCGTTGTTAAGGATGTTTGTAAACACCTGAGCGAGACGCACCCGATCGCCTGTTACTGTTAAGCCGTCTTCGGGACTGAGGTTGAGGTGAAGTTGATGCCCGTGAAGGTCGCAGGATGGTCGGACCGCTGCGACAGAGGTGTGTAGGATGTCCACGATAGACACACTCTCTTTTTGAAGCTGGATCTTGCCTCGCGTGATCCTCGAAAGATCCATGAGGTCATCTATCAACCGTACCAGTTGCGTCGACTGCCCTTGTAGAATTTCCGCAATCTCTAAAACTTCGATTGGATTGTCTTTGCACAGTGGTAGCAGTTCCGCCGCGTTGCTGATCGGAGCCAAAGGATTTCGAAGTTCATGCGCCAGTACAGCCAAAAACTCGTTCTTGCGAGCGTCCATTTCGGATAGCTGTTCGGCTCGTTGGCGAAGCTCTCGTTCGAGTTCTTTTCTTGCGGAGATGTCGACCATCACACCGCGAAGATGGTTCGGTTTTCCGTCGTCATCCGAGGCGACATAAACGATATCTCGAAGCCAAACGGTGCGTCCGTCTTTGGTTACCGCACGATATTCAAAGTCGTGGTCGCGGCATTCGCGTGTTGCGTTCTGGCATAGTGCAACGGATTGTTCTCGATCGTCCGGGTGGATGATATTTGGCCAAAAGCTGGGGTCCGAAAGCCAGCGTTCGATCGGGTAGCCGAGGATCTGCTCGGCACGCTGACTCACGAAACTGAATTCCCATGTATTGGCGTCCGCTTCCCAAACGATGGCGTCGAGGCCATTGACCAGGCTACGGTACTTTTCCTTCGCCAATTCAGCATCTCGTCGTGCTTGGATCTCTTTCTGGACTAGGTTTTCACGTTGCTGTTCGGCTCTGACCGACTCGGTGATATCACGAGAGATGGCGAGGATCTGTTCCGGTTCACCGTCCTCGCCGCGAATGGGCGTTACGACGACATCCCACCAACGATCGAGCTTTGACCTGCGTGTTGGGCGAATGCCACGAAACCTTCCCGAGCGACCGGCAACCGCTTCGGCGATCGCGTTCGCTGCCCGTTCCCGATCCTCTCCTTGCCAGAAATCAACCCATGCCGTGCCGACCAATTCTTCCACATTGTCGATCTCGTGGAGCAAGGCTCCAACCGGATTCATCGATACAAGACAGCCTTGCAAGTCGAGAATTTTGATGCTGTCATGGCTGCTCGCCAGAATTTGTTTCGCCTGTTGTTCGCTGCGGTAGCGTGCTGCTTCCAGTTCTCGAATCTTCGTGACATCCGTGAACGTTGTGATCGCCCTGGCTTGGTTGCCGTGCGCATCGGTGACGAGTTTGGAACTGGTCAAAATACGTCGGCGGGTTCCATCTTCTACTTCGAAGAAGATGTCTTCGTTCGAGACTGCCTCACCGTGACGGATCGTTCGTTCGGTCGGCCACTCTTCCGGTCGATAGCGTGTCCCGTCGGCGTGATAGCCTACAGATGAAGCCAACGCGTCCGAACTGCCTCCCGCAGAGACATGCCGACCAACCAGTTCATGGGCATGCTCGTTGATGGACAGAACGTTGCGGGTTTGTGCATCGGCCACGATGACACCGGCGGGCAACTGGTTGAGCACCGCGCTGGTCAACGAAGTTTCTTCTTGCAGCTTGCTGAGCAGTTCGTCGCGTTCGGTATCTGCTCGAACTTGGTCGGAAATGTCATCGAACATCAATAGCATTCGACCCGATTCGCCTTCAGAAACGCTCAGAGGGGCGGCCGCGAGTTTGACGTGAACGACCGCTCCATCGCGACGCACTCGATAGGTTGAAAGGCCAATGGTTGATTCACCTTTGGCGACCGTTTCGAGAATGGTTTGGCACTCGCCTTCTTTCTCTGGCGGTACAATTGCCAATGCCTCACCGAGAACTTCGTCCGAGGTATAACCGAACATCTGCTCGGCCGATTGGTTCCAAAGATGCACACGTGTGTCGCTATCTATCACGCAGACTGCGAGCGGCGACTGTTCGATGACGACGGCGAGAAGTTGCTGCTGTTCGCGTTCCCGTTCGGAGATCGTTACCAGTTCAATCTCCGACTCGACCGACGACGCCAACTCAGCGAGGATTTCGATCTCCGCGTCGTTCCACTTCCGAGGTTTGGAGTCGAACACGCAAAGAGACCCGAGCACGTGGTCATCCGCCGTTCGGATGGGGATGCCTGCGTAGGCCCGCACTCCAAACTCTGCCACCGCTGGGTTGTCCGCGACCCGGAGGTCCGTTGTCGCGTCATCGACAATGAACGGTTCATCGCACAGGACCGCTTGGCGACAAAAGGAATAGGTCAACGGGCTTTCACGTCGCGATGCCCAGGGTTCAGGCAAGCCAATGCAGCTCTTGAAAAATTGACGGTCTTCGTCGACGAGGGTGACCACCGAAGCCGGGCATTTCAGTAGCCTTGAAGCGAGACGGGTGAGCCGATCAAACGCTGCATCCGGCGGGCTATCGAGTAATTTCGTTGCCCGAAGGCTGGTCAAACGGTTCGGGTCAGAAATGCGATCGACGCTGTGATGATCGGCCATAACGTGTCTCACAATACGGATGGGGCGCAACGGGCGGCGAAATATAGCGGATCGGATGACTATCGGAAGGATCCGCGGCAGCCCGTGACGAGCGACTTTGCACGATTGTCTGCGTGGATGCCTCGACAAGATATCGTGGCCCCCTTCGAGCGTCCTAGAGCACGGTCCACCGTTTGGCGCTGTCACGCGAAGTGATCGCTGCTGGCGAAAGTTCAACGTTCTCGATGGAGCCCATACGCCACGTTGGTGGTCGTCTGCACAGGGTCTGTTGCGGCGGTCACCCAAGCTGGTTTGCCCTGCAAGAGTTGAGCTAAGGAATGGTACGAAATTTGTTCACCACATTGAGGGAGGTCTCCACAAACGGATCGTTAGAGAAGGAATTGTCATGAAGGATTCAATCGATACTTGGTTCAATAGCGTCGACCGAATCGAAAGCGTCGCGATTGCGTCAGTTTACTTCTATCTGCTCGTGATCTTCGTCGTTCGAGTTTCAGGAAAACGATTGACCAGTCAGATGAATAATTTCGACTGGATCGTCAACATCGCAATCGGAAGCCTCGTTGGATCCGGAATTCTGTTGAAAGACGTGTCGATCACTGACGCGACCGTCGCGATTGCAATTCTGGCTTCGCTGCAGTGGTTGACCACGTATCTCGTACTGCGAAGCTCGGTTCTTCGGAGCTTGATTAAGCCGAAGCCGGCATTGCTGACCCACAAAGGTCAGTTCGTCATCGAGAACATGCGGCGAGAACGGATCTCCGAATCGGAAGTGCTGGCAAAGCTGCGTGAGAAGGGATTTACTTCACTTGACGAAGCGAATTGGGTGGTCATCGAAACCGACGGAAGTTTGACCGTCATTCCGAAGCGTCCGATGACGTTCCGGGAAGCGAAGCTGTTAAATGATGTTGCCGCGCCGCAATGGGTGGAGGACCGTTGATCAGTCGTGCTTGGCTACGCAAGCTGTTTGATTCAGCTCAGGATGATTCGGGAAAGAAAACGGGAGCCTGTTTGCTCGGCCCGTCAACGAGAAAAGCCCTGAAAGACTTCGAAATCTCTCAGGGCTTTGTGAGATGCGATGGCAGTAGCGTGGACGGTTTAGAATTCTCCGTCGATCACTTCCTTGCCGCCACGAGTTCCCAGGGCACCCCACAATCCGTAGGGACTCGCGGCACCCGGAGCAGGTGCTCCGGCAGCGTTAGAGCCGACCGGGGGTGAGGTTTGCGTGCCGGCCTCGATGCTTTCGGTGACGAAACGAACGGCGCCATCGCCCATCAGGATGTGACATCCGCCTTGGTGGCGACTCCCCATCGAGTTGATGCCCTGTGAGTTCGTGGTTCCGGTGAAGCAAGAGATGCTGTTGGGTGGAAGGATGGTGTATACCGAGGTGTGGGCTCCGCGGAACATGGCCCATCGGTAACCTTTCGAACCACCGTCTTGTTGGACCACGGCGCTGTTGGGAAGACCGCTGCCGAGATAGAATTGAGGTCGGGCTGGGTCGATGTACAGATCGTTGCACCAGCTCGGGTTGTCCATCAAAGGCATCCCCTGACCCGCGTTCAAGTGGCGGACAAAGTCCGAGTTGATTTCGCCGGTTCCCAAACTCGTTGCTTGCTCGCCCATTGCGATCGTGTTCGCCAAGCCATCGACAACGTCGCGGAATTTGGTCGCGGTGCGTACCCAGAAGAAACCACGGTTTGTCGTGCGGGCGACAGCAGCGATGGAGCTGTTATTGGCATTGGAGAAGTCGCTGTCATCGGCTGCTTCGCGGCTGTCTGTTTTGCCGCTGTTTTCCCAGTCCCAAGCGCCGACTCGGTTCTTGCCGCCACTGTGAACCAGGTACAACGCATCGCCGACGCTGAACCCGTAGTTGGTTCGTCCTGCCGATGGCAAGCCGACGCCGGGATCGCTCGGGCAACGCAGTGTGGGGATTTCAGTATCCCAAGGACCGAACGATTGATCCGGTGCGATTCCCATCGGTTGGATACCGTTGGCCGGGTTTTTGATTTGTTCCCACAAGGCTTGCTGTTCCATGAAAGGAAGCATGCCGGGGAATCCGCTGAGCATGTATCGGTTGCTGCTGTTGCTGGCCGGAGCGGTGGTGCCGGTTCCGTGTTGTGGAATCTGATTGAACGCACTGTGGTAATTATGCAGTGCCAAACCGATTTGTTTGAAGTTATTGCTGCAGCTCATTCGTCGTGCTGCTTCTCGCGCTGCTTGGACGGCAGGAAGCAACAATCCAACCAACACACCAATGATGGCGATCACCACGAGCAACTCCACCAAAGTGAAACCGCTATTAACTTTTTTCCTAGACATCTACTTTCTCAAATTAAGGTCGAATCGAAACGAGCGGAATTGCTCTACGCCGTGCAGGTCGTCCTCGTGGTGTTCAGAACGCGTTGACTCAACTCGTGGGGCGAAGGCCAACGTCAGTGAACTGGAGCAACGACTTATTGCACTGCCGAGTGACTATAGATGCGA
>JBICHZ010000079.1:0-2673 GCA_043101355.1 Rhodopirellula sp. JB044 | reverse complement strand
TTCGCCCGCTGGTGTTTCGCCGGTCACGAAACCGCACTCGATGCCGTGATTTTCCCGCAACACTTCAACGACACGCCGCCCGTGTGCGACGGACGACGCAAAGATCAACACTGCCCGGCGATCGGCCGTCAGTTCAACGATCTCGCCACACGCGGCCGACACGAGGGCGTCGTCGTTGACCAAAGACTCCACTTCTTCGCTGACGAACTCGCCGGCCCGAAGATGCAGTCCGCCGAAGTCGGCACGATTTACGCCGGCCTTAGAAATGAGCGGACTCAGGTATCCGTCACGGATCAGTTCCTTGATACCGATCTCGTAACAGACTTGATTTAAGAAATGCTCAGGCGAGCAGATCATGCCGGAGTCGAGGCGGAATGGCGTGGCAGTCAGGCCAATAACGCGAACGTGCGGATTGATGACTTTGCAGTCGGCCAGGAATTGCCGGTACATGCCGTCGCCCTTCTTTGAGATCAGATGGGCTTCATCGACCACGATCAGATCAAACGGATCAAGGTCACACGCTCGCTTGTAGATACTTTGTATGCCGGCGACCAGAACGGGAGTGTTCGTGTCGCGTTTCTTGAGGCCGGCCGAATACAGTCCGACCTTAATATCGGGACACAACCGACGAACCTTGTCGGCATTCTGTTCGAGCAGCTCTTTGACGTGCGCCAAGATCAGTACGCGACCATTCCATTGCCCAACGGCATCAGATGCGATTTTGGCCAGCACGAGACTCTTGCCCGCACCCGTCGGCAAAACCGCGACGGGATTGTCGTCGCGGTTTCGCAGGTGATCGTAGACCGCATCGACGGCGGCTTGCTGATAGGACCGCAGTTTCATCACATCAACTCCCCGTTGTGCCGTTTGCTACCTCGTTCGATTGGCAGCGCTGGTGGCAGCAGGTCGTTGATGAAAGTGCAACTCTCGCAGATGCGATTGCCAGGCCCGGTGGAAACAAAGGCCTCGTCGCAACGCAAGCATGAGCGAAAGCCGGCTTTCCCGATCGGTGCCGGGATGCGTTGAATCACAACTTCGGCGTTGCCCGCTTTCGGTGCCGGTTCCCGTTTCTCGATCGTCAATCGCACGATCTGGCTATCGTCCTCGTACGCACCGCCCCACTGCATCGAGTCCAACATCGCCTTCAAACAGTTGTCGACATCACGCCGGCGTCGATCGGGCGGATGGACGACGATGTCGACGATCAAGTCGCCCGTCAGCGTTTCGATGTTCTTGCGATTCAGAAGCGAGCTGACGGCCGCTCGATACTTTCGGCCTTCCTTGCTGATCAACACGCGATTGCCAACGTGTCGCCAGTAATGATTGACCGAAGGCGGATAGGGCAACGTGAGTCGGATCATGGTGGCTTACTTCGATGTTCAATGAGCGAATAAAAACACCCAGCCAACAATCCAATGCTGACTGGGTGCCGTTCCTTGGAAGCTGTCGGGCGGTTAACGCTTCCAAGGCGGGGACGCGGACTGGTCATCCGAACCGCTGACTTGTGAGGCGGCGATCGGCTGGGCAACAGCGTCCTTCTTCGAGTATCCCTTCACTTCGTTCTGCAACTCGCCGGTGTCGTTACGGCGTTTGACTCGCACATGAATCACGCATGGCAAGTTGTGTAAGTCCGCCGAGTCGGTTGGCACCAAGACGCCAACCGACCGGCAGATCGCAGACAACTCCCGCCGGGCGATTTCCACCGCGGTCGCGTTGGGGTTGTCGAGGTTGAGACGCACCCAGAGAAGACGGTTTGCGTACTCGCCCTCCACGATCTGAAACGTCAACTGCAGATAGTTGCCCGTGCCAGATTTCGTGGGTTTCATTTCGCTGTCGGTGATGACGGCGACGTACTTGCCAGAAGGGATCGGTTCGAGATCGTCGGCTGGTTCGACGGTGTTGGCATCAAAGCCGTTGAGGTTTGCCATGGTAAGTCTGTGGTCCTTCGTTTGGAGTCTGTAGAAAGAGAATTGGTTGAGTCAATTACTTGGCCGACATCGCTGCCACGAACGCCGCCCACGAGAGCGGCAATTCTTCAGCGATGCCGTAACGATTCTTGGCAACGCAACTGGGCGATCCGTAAGCACGCACGACGCGTTCGCCACCGTCTTTGCCGATCGCGTGAGCGATGGTGCGTTTGCGGTTGAAACCTCCGTCTTCGCTCTGCGTGCGCATCTTTCGCGTCGCGAACAGCACGGCGTCGCACCACTCTTTCACGAGGGCAGCGGCGTGCTTGTGCAGTCGCGGCGAATAGCGGTCGTAGGGCGAGGATTCGGGATCCTCGAACCGCTCGACCTTGGAATGGGCGATCAAGACCGTCACCATGCCACGCGAACGCAGCACATTGAGCAGGTCGAGCACTTCACGCCACAGGGAGAGGGCGTGCATGTAGCCACGAGCGTACCCGCCATCGACCTTTTCAATCGACTCGACGGCATATTGCTGACAGAGCTTGTCCCAGACGAGACGCTCCAGCCAATCGAGCGAGTCGATCACGACGCTTTCGTAATCGTGCTTCTCGTTGACGAGCGTTTTCAATGCGGCGACGACGTCATCGAACTTCGTCGCCAGCGGAAAGCGATCGCATTCGATTTCGTCGAGGCCGTCTTCGGTTTGAATGAAGATCGGCTTGGGGGCTTCGCTTCCGAATGTTGACTTGCCGATGCCTTCGAC